>JAISFM010000264.1 GCA_031263605.1 Clostridiales bacterium
GGGCGTCCCTTTGACGCAAATCAACTCAAAATGCTACAATATCTTAGAACGGTGCAAGAACATAGAAAAAAGGCCGTCCCGCCACACTGACGAAACAGCCTGTTTCCTTGACCTACCCCGGCCTTCTTACGACAAAGCCTGCCACACCCTTTACGAAAATGTATCGGGTGTTCAAACTCTGACGACACTGGTGGTGACTGTTGGGCTCGAACCAACGACCCCCTGCGTGTAAAGCAGGTGCTCTCCCGACTGAGCTAAGCCACCGTATTACGGGCATTTTTCTTTAAAGTTTGCCCGTCAAGCGGGCCGGTCAAAAATCTAGCCAAAAAATAAATATCGGATAGAGTATTGATAGTGCCGCTTATCTATTGACGACACTATCTAATCAATATGCCCGTATCGGGTTGATGCCTCGCGGCTTGACATGCTGACCGATTAGGCTATAATACTCTTAGCCTATCGTATCGCCCTTTTGCTCTTCAGTTTTTTAGAACGCTAACGATTTGAGTTGCCAGCGCGTCGATGTCCTTTAATTGATCCTCTCGCAACGCGGATTTGATCGTCAGCGTGTCCCCGATTAGCGTCATGTTTTTCATGCCGGCCAATTTCTCGCGGATCAGCGCGCCGGCGGCGGGAGCCCACGAGCCGTTCTCGATGACCGCCGCCGCGCGGTTTTGAAAATTGTGCGCCTTTAATTCATTCAATACCGTTTCCATCGCGCCGAATATGCCCATATTATAGGTCACCGACGCGAATACCAAAACTTTGGCGCGGAACGCCTCCGCCACGATGTCGGAGAAATGGACGGTGGAAACGTCGTAGGCCGCAATGTCGCGCGCGCCCCTTTCGGACAGTTTCCGCATTAAAATATCGGCGGCGTTTCCGGTATGGCCGTAAACCGAGGCGTAAAAAACCGCGACGGCGTTGTCCTCGGGTTCATACGCGCTCCATTTGCGGTACTTTTCGACAAACCAACCGATATTCTCGCGCCATAATGGGCCGTGCAGGGGGCAGAGGGTTTGAATGTCCAATTGGCTCGCTTTGTTCAGCAAGGCTTGCACCTGAGAGCCGTACTTGCCCACGATGTTGGCGTAATAGCGACGGGCGTCGGGCAGCCAGTCCCGCTCGAAATCCATCTCGTCGGCAAAGAGCGCGCCGGATAACGCCCCGAACGTCCCGAACGCGTCCGCCGAAAACAGCGTTTTGGTCGTTGCGTCATAGGCGACCATCGCTTCCGGCCAATGCACCATAGGCACCATATAGAAGGTAAAGGCGTGCTTGCCCGTTTTTAACGTGTCGTTTTCCCGCACAATCATTGCGCGAGGGGCGACGTCGAAACCCAAAAATTGGGAAAGCAGCAGGACGGTTTTGGCGTTGCCGACGATTTTCGCGCCGGGGTGCCGCCGCATCACTTCGGGCAGCAAGGCGCAATGGTCGGGTTCGGCGTGGTTGACGACCACGTAATCGAGGGGGCGGGGCGACCCGTCCCGGTTTTTCAGCAAGTATTCGAGATTCTCGAAAAACGCCGCGCCGACGGACTCGTTCGCCGCGTCCAACAAAACCGTTTTCTCGTCCAAAACGAGATAGGAATTGTAGGACACGCCCCGCGGAATGGGGAACGCGTTTTCAAACAGCGCGAGACGGCGGTCGGAGCAGCCGACGTAATAGATGTTTTTGGCGATTTCTTTGACTTGGCGCATGGAATCGAGAGACCTCTTTATTATTTTGCAGCGAACTGGTCTTTGCCCGCGCCGCACAAGGGGCAAGCGTACCCGTCGGGCAGGTTTTCAAAGGGCGTGCCGGGCTGAATCCCGTTGTCGGGGTCGCCCTGAGCGGGGTCGTATGTATAGCCGCATACTTGGCATACGTATTGTTGCATCGTTTGGCTTCCTTTTCCGCGGCGATGGCTCATTCTGTCGCGCGTGTTATTAGCATACCATTTTTTAAGGAATAAGTCAAACGGAACGAGAGTGTAGGAATAGCATTACAAACGAGAGCGTACTGTACGAATAGCATTGCTGCCGGTCATTAGACTTGCAGCGAAATGAATGCGCGGTCATTGCGAGGAGCGCGAACGTCGCTTTTGGCCTTGCGAGGAGCGCGGAAGCGCGACACAGAGGAACGCCCGCGCAATGTTCCCCGACCGAAATTGTGGACTGTGCACTGTGCACTGTGGACTGCTTTTGGCCTTGCGAGGAGGACGCGTAAAGCGTCCGACGTGGCAATCTCTATATAAAAAGGCGCGTTTCGTGTTTTGTAGAGATTGCCGCGTCGCGCTTCGCGCTCCTCGCAAGGCCAAGCCGTGTTTATGAGCAATGCGGTTTGTATACTCCCTCCCGACAGAACCATAGGGTTATTATTCCCCGCTTTATTGCGCCCCTTCTTTATATGGGATTATTTTCATTGAACGGGCATGTTTCTTTAAGGAAGCCCGTCAAGCGGGATGCAGGGCGGAACAGAAAAAAATAATCCGGCTTCAAGCGGAAAACAGGATAGAGCGCGGTCCTTATCGGGTTGATCCCCGCGGCCTCCGCCGCAAGAAGCGGCATTCAATTCAGTTGAACTATTTTAAAAAATGTGATATACTATAAAAAAAGCGTGTCTGCTTGCCCTCGTCCGCGTTGCGGCCGCGCGGGCAGTGCGCCGCTTTTTTAACGCCGTCGGAAAAATCGTGAAATTTCGCAAGCAATTTTCGGCGATTTTCCTTGGGTAAAAACGATGCCTCGGAAAACAGTTAACGTGATCAAAACCAACAATTCGTTGTACGGCCGCAACGTAGTGCGCGACATTATCGCGCTAGCGGCCAAGGAGATCAGCGGCGTAGCGAACCTGCACGGGCGCGGCATCCGCGCGGAACTGTCCGGCAAGGTCATCAACGTGGACGTTTACCTTGTCATCGAGTTCGGGTATTCGGTGCCCGACGTGGCGTACCGGGTGCAGGACAACATCAAGCGTTCGGTAGAGACGATGACCGAGTACAGCATCGACACGGTGAATGTCAGCGTATTAGGGGTGCGTTTTCACAACGAGGAAGCGTCCTAAAAACAAATGCGCGCGCGCATAGGATATAGATAGCCCATTCAACCATAACAAATAGACATAGGAGGTCAAAAAAATGAGAAGACTGTTGCTTGTGATCGAGTTCCTGATCGGCTTGGCGTTTATCGCCTTGATTGCCGTTCCGCTTTTTGAGAGTGTGGAGTTTTTGAATGACTTTAACGGCACTGTCGAAACGTTCAAGGTCGAAAATTTCGATTTGTACAAGTACCTTGTGTACGGCCTTGGGATTTTGTTCGTGGTGTTGTTCATCGTTCTGATGATCCTTCCGAGCCGCCGCAAGGGCGCAAAGGCTCCCAAACTCAAAGAGGACGCCCGGAAGCCCGCGCCCGTCGCGGCGCCCGCGGCCGAGCCGGAATCGGCGGGCGCGTTTCTGGACGCGGAAACGGCGGCGGCCTATCAATACGCCCCCCAATATGCGCCTCCGCCCAAAGAGCAGGAGTGGCCCGACGAAGCGTTCAGGCTCTCCCCCGTTCCCGTGCCGGCGCCCGTCCAACAGTTTGAGCCCGAGCCTTACGCCGCGTCCGTCGTGGCGACCGCGACCGTAGAGGAATCTAAAAACATTTATACCGATCCGCGCTACGCCGAAACGCGCGAAGAGGTAGTTGTGCCCGACCGCACCGTGAAACCGGCGAGCATTTCCCAACCGTGGGCAAAAGAAGCCAAGCCCAAAACGACGAGGCAGCGCAAGCCCGCGGCCGAAAAACCCGCGGCCGCGCCCAAACCCGCGCCGAAACCCAAGGCCGAACCGAAACCGGCGCAGGTTTCCCGCTCCGCGCGGCAGCCCGAACCGGCGGGCCACGGCGGTTACGACGACGGCAAGCCTCCGTTCAAACTGGATTAAATGAGCCGCTTGAAACCCTCCGGACGGGTGTATCGCATATGAGTCGAAAATGCGCGCGCGAATCGGCGTTCCGTTTGCTGTACGGTTTTTGCGTTTCGGAAAAACTCGACCCCTATTTTCGCGCGGCGTTTAAATCCGCCAAAGAGATGGACGCGGACGACGGCACGTATTTCGACCGGTTGGTGGACGGCGTGGCGGAGCGTTACGCGTCGCTTTCGGCGGCGGTCGGCGACGCGGCGCAAGGGTACGCGCTGGATCGGATTTACAAGGTCGATCTTGCGCTCTTGCTGTTGGCGGCCTACGAGTTGAAGTTTTGCCCCGAGGTAAGCGCGCCGGTCGTGATCAACGAGGCGGTCGATTTGGCGGTGAAATATTCCGCCGAAAAGAGCGGCCTGTTCGTGAACGGCGTGCTCGCGAAATTGGCCGCGGCTTTACGGCCTTGAAATGAAACTTATCGGCATATTCGTGTTGCGTTCGGCTTGCCGTACCCGCCTTGACGGGAGTGTGCAATCCGCGTTGCTCATGAGCACGGCTCGGCCTTGCGAGGAGGACGCGTAAAGCGTTCGACAGTAATCTCTATATAAAAAGGCGCGTTTCGTGTTTGGTAGAGCTTGCCTCGTCGCGCTTCGCACTCCTCGCAATGATCGGTAGCAACGCGGTTTGTACACGCCCCGCCTTGACAAACCGCTTACGGTTTTGGCGACGCAACCCCGACCCCTCGGTCATGCAGGCCTTACCGCATTTCTTTAGGCGGCGTGGCAACCGTTGCCCGTATCCGTTTCGATTTTCGTTTCAAGAAATTTAAAGCGTAATACTGTATGCCTGCTCAAATAATAGACGGAAAAGCGTTGTCCGACAAACTGCGCGTTCAAATTGCGTCCCGCGCGGCGGCTTTAAAGCGGCGGGGCAAAGAAACGACCCTCGCGGTGATTATGGCGGGGGACAACCCCGCCAGCGAGGTTTACGTCCGCAACAAAATCAAAGCGTGCGGCGAACTCGGCATTCGTTCGTTGTCCTATCGTTTCCCCGAAACCGTCCCCGAAGTTGAATTGATCGATTTAATCGCGAAACTCAATCTCGATCCGGCGGTGGACGGGATTTTGGTTCAGTTGCCTTTGCCGCGCCGCTTGGACGAACAAACGCTGCTTTCGCTGATTCGCCCCGAAAAGGACGCGGACGGGTTTCACAGCGTCAACGCGGGCAATCTCTTTTTGGGGCGCCCGGCGGTTCCGGCGTGCACCCCCGCGGGCATTATCGAATTGATTAAATCGACGGGCGCGCCGATAGAGGGCAGACACGCCGTCGTAGCCGGACGCAGCAACATCGTCGGAAAGCCGGTCTCGGTTTTGCTTCTCAACGAGAACGCGACGGTGACAATCTGCCACAGCAAAACCCCCGATTTAAAGGAGCACACGCGCCGCGCGGATATTTTGGTGGCGGCGATCGGGCGCGGCCGTTTCATCACGGGCGATATGGTCAAGCCCGGCGCGACGGTGATCGACGTAGGCATGAACCGCGAGGGCGGCAAACTCTGCGGCGACGTGGATTTTGAATCGGCCTCGCGCGTGGCGGGGTACATCACACCCGTGCCCGGCGGCGTCGGCCCGATGACGATCACGATGCTGTTGTCCAACACCGTCGCTATTGCCGAGAGGGCGGACGGAATTTAGGAAACTTAAAACCGAATTGATTTGGGCAGGGGGGGAAACTTTTTTGAAAAAAAGTTTTCCCCCCTGCACCCCTCTTTCCAATAAACTTTCAACACATCTATTCCGGCTTAATCCTTAATACTCAGAGTAACCCGTCTTTTAAAATATGTCGAAAGTTTTGTCAATCGCCCAACTCAACGGATACCTCGAAGAAATTTTTGAGAACGAGGAACTTCTGCACGGCGTCCGCGTCAAAGGGGAACTGACTTCTTGGTCGCTAGCGCGCAAGACGCTTTTTTTCGCGTTGCAGGACGAGGAAAACCGTCTGAATTGCATCCATTTCGATTATTGCGGCCCCGACTTGCCGGAGGGCGGCAGCGTCGTAGTCACGGGCACGCCGGTTTACTCCAAAAAGCATGGGACCCTGCGGTTTCACGCGCGGAGTATCGCGCCGGCCGGGCCGGGCGAAATGCGCGAGCGGTTTCGACTGCTGACGGAGCGGTTGGAGCGGGAAGGGCTGTTTTCGGCGGCGCGTAAAATTCCGGTGCCGTCGGACTGTCCCGACGTCGGGGTGATCACCAGTAAATCGGGCGCGGTCATTCACGACATTATCGTCACGGCGCGGCGGCGCAACCCCGCCGTCAATATCCGCCTGTATCCCGTGCGCGTACAGGGCGCGGGCGCGGAACTGGAAATCGAGGACGCTTTACGGGCGATGGACACGCCGAGCGAGCCGTCCGGCGTGTTGATCGTCGCGCGGGGCGGCGGAGCCGCCGAGGAACTGGAAATTTTCAATTCCGAGACTCTCGCGCGGGCGGTCGCGGCCTGTAAAAAGCCGGTCGTTTCGGCGGTCGGGCACGAAACAGACTACACGCTGTGCGATTTGGCGGCGGACTTGCGCGTTCCCACTCCCACGGCGGCGGCCGTCGCGGTGACCGCCGACCGGACGGGCGCACTGGCCGAATTGAAATTGCGGAGCCGCCTGCTGCGCGGGTTGATGCTCAATCTTTTGGCGGCGAAAACGTCAACTTTACGGAATGTTTCCGGCGCGTTGTCCTCGGCCTGCAACGCAATTTTAAACGCGCGGGCTTACGAAACCGCCCGATACGCCCGCGCGGCGAAATCGGCGTTGACCGACCTGTACCGCGAACGCCTGTCGCAAACGGAAGCCCTGAAAATCGCCTTAAAAGGCGCGGACCCGTTGGCCGTTTTGGAGCGCGGCTACGCGCGCCTGTTCAAAGACAAAACGATAACCGGCGTCGCCGAAGTCGAGCCGGGCGATTTATTGGACGTAGTCTTGTCGGACGGGACGTTGAAAACGCGCGTACTGGAAAAACGCCAAAACGGCGTGAGAAAGGAACGGCGGGAATAACGACGAGAATACTGGCGGGGGGAACTTTTTTGAAAAAAAGTTCCCCCCGCGCCCCCTTTAAAAAACTTTTAGCATCATAATTTTTAACCTATGAAAACTCCCCTTTGGAAAAAGGGAGGGCGGCAATCCCAACCGAACTTACCCTGTCATTAGACTTGCAGCGAAATGAATACGCGGTCATTGCGAGGAGCGCGAACGCCCCGGTTGTCATTGCGAGGAGCGCGGAAGCGTGACGCGGCAATCTCTACCGAACAGAGGAACGCCCCGCGCTTTCCTCTCTCATTCCGAACGCGCTACCCTCTGTCATTAGACTTGCCGCAAACACCCGTCGCAACTCCGCTCGCCTTTTTATTTCGCAACAAGTTTATTGCGAAGAGTGCGAATGCCCCGCATGTCATTGCGAGGAGCGCGACGCGGCAATCTCTACCGATTACCCCCCCCCTTTTTTTCAAAGGGGCTACGATTCCAACCGAAAGGAGCAACCTCATGTTAGAGAACAAATTAAAGCAACTGGCCGCCTTGGTCGAAAAACTGGAAAACAAGAACAACACATTAGAGGACGCTCTCGCCCTATTCGAGCGCGGCGTAAAACTGACCCGCGAATGTTTAGAGGCTGTGAACGTGTCGCGCGGCAAGATTGTGGAACTGTCCAAAGAGATGGACAAACTGATCGAACGCCCGTTGGACGGGTTTTAAAAGCGTCCTGCCGCCCGGATAATTTCCCCGCTCCGGACGAGGAAATCTCTATCGGACAGGAGTGTACAAATTAGCATTGCCGCCGGTCATTGCGAGGAGCGCGAAGCGCGACGCGGCAATTTCTACCAAACACACGAACGCCCCGCGCTTTCCTCTCTCATTCCGAACGCGCAACCCTCTGTCATTTCGAGCGAAGTCGAGAAATCTCCCACAATATTAAGGCCGGACAGGGGAAACACCCCAGTTTGTCATTGCGAGGGGCGCGAAGCGCGACGCGGCAATCTCTACCAAACACACGAACGCCCCGCGCACAATTCCCCCGACCGAAACTGTGGACTGTGCACTGTGGACTGCGGACTGTGGACTGCCTTTGTCATTGCCCGCGCAATGTCCTCCGACCGCACTTCTCAATTCTCAATTTTACCCCCGCCCCGCCCCCACCCCCGCACCCGCAAAGTGAGTTTAACGCGGACTAGGTGGTGAAATTAAAGTAAAAGGGGCGGGCATGGGGACGGG
>JAISFM010000274.1 GCA_031263605.1 Clostridiales bacterium
ATGGCGCGTTTCGTGTGTGTTATAGATTGCCGCGTCGCGCTTTGCGCTCCTCGCAATGACTTGCCGTGTTCATGAACGACGCTGTTTGTACCCTCCCGGTTTTTGTGCCTGTTAAGGCATGTCCCTCAACTCTTTACGGTATTTCAAGGGGTTCGCGCCGGCGGCTTTTTTAAAGAACGAGGAAAATTGGCTGTAATATTCAAAGCCGCAGTTCAGCGAGATTTCCTCTAACGACAGCGAGGGGTCGGCGAGTAGTTCTTTGGCGCGCTGCAAACGTTTTTCTTGAATGTATTCTTTGGGGGCGCGTCCGGTATGGCGTTTGAACAGGATGCGGAAATGGTCCTCGCAGTACCCGAGGGACGAGGCCAACTCGTCAAGATCGATTTTGGCCATGAAATATTCGTCCAAATACGAAACCATGTAATTGATGGCGGTGGGGGTATTCAATTTGACGGTTTTTACGTCGCGGGCGATGCGGACGACCAATTCGTACAGCAGGCCGCCGATGACTTCCTCGTAACAAAAATCCTTGGCGTAAAATTCGCGCCCGATTTTTTGGATCAGGCTGTCGATATAGGGGTTGTGGGCGGTAAAGCCCGAGACGCCCAAACGGAGCCGTTCGTCGGTCAACTCGAAGCCCGCGGCGACGATGCGCCCGAAACCGTAATGTTTTTCGTCGTGGGGGGTATTGGGCGGGTAGAGGATATAGGAATCCTTGTCGAAAAAGAACGTTTGGCCGTCGCCGTAGCGCGATTCGCCTTGGCCGTCCCGATAATAGACGAACTCGTAGCAGTCGTGGGCGTGCGCGGGGATTTCTCGCTGAAAAGAATATTTTCGGTGAAAGAAAAATTTAAGTTTTATCATAACCGTTTCGGCCTTTTCCCCTCTTTATTTCGGCGTTTTCGCCCTGTTTATAGTTCATTCAAATTGAAATGAGCCTTGAATTGAGTTGGATTTTCGAGTTAAAAGTCGGCATTTCAGAGCATTAAGCGCACCGGCGGTACGTAAAACGCTCTGAAATCGACGGCTTTTAGCCGAAAAGACAATGCAAGAACGGCGCAGTTTAATTTGAATGAACAATATTATACCGCGCGGCTCCGCGCTTGTCAACCGTAAAGCGCGCGCGCACGGGTTTTTGCCCGTTCGGCAAACGGTAAATATCGGAAAACCATAAAAATACGTCGGATTTTGTTATTGAAATTCTATATTTTTCGTGTTAAAATAAGAATGGGCTTGTTAAAATAAAGCCCGTCCGTAAGGGGGGGGGGAGCGCGCAAACCGCGTTGAATATAAACACGGCGGGTCGTTGCGAGGAGGACGCGTAAAGCGTCCGACGAAGCAATCTCTGTATAAAAAGGCGCGTTTCGTGTTCGGTAGAGATTGCCGCGTCGCGCTTCGCGCTCCTCGCAATGACTTCGGCCGTTGCGCTCCCAACAGAGTTGCAGCGGAATTAAGGCGGGCGGAATTGCGCCGGATTTTTGCGGCGAACCGAATGGCAGAGGGCGGCGCGTTCGGAATGAGAGAGGAAAGCGCGGGGAGTTCCTCTGTTCGGTAGAGAGTGCCGCGTCGCGCTTCCTCGCTCCTCGCAATGACCTGTCAACGCTCTGTGTACATTCCCTGCCCCAACTCGCAATGACCTGTCAACGTTATGTGTACACTCCCCGTTCATCCTCGCAATGACCTGTCAACGCTCTGCGTACACTCCACGCCTTCCTCGCAATGACCGTCGACGGCAACTCTAATGACCTGCGACGGCAACGCGCGTCCTCCTCGCAATGACCTGTCAACGCTATATGCACCCCCGCCCAAAGGCGGAAAAATAAAATGAACGCGCCGAACGCGAAAACCTCAAAATCCAAACGCTGGAAGCCGCACGAGATACAGTTGTACTCGATGGCGTGGCTGGGCGTGCTGTTTTTGCTTGTGTTTTCCTACCTGCCGATGTTCGGCATACTGCTGGCATTCAAGGACGGCAACCGCGTGCTGGACATTGCCGACGCGATTTTCAACGCGGATTTCGCGGGCTTTGCGAATTTTCGGGAATTTTTGACCGACCAAAAATTCCGCGACGTTTTATGGAACACGGTCGGCTTGAACGTTTTAATGTTGGCGATCAATTTTCCCGCGCCGATTCTGTTCGCGCTCCTGATCAACGAGGTCCGAAACAAGGCCTTTAAAAAGGGCGTGCAGACGGTGACGAACTTCCCGCATTTCATCTCGTGGATCATATTCGGCGGGATCGTGATCAGTCTGACGGACATGACGACCGGCGTGGTGAACCCGCTGTTGAACGCGTTCGGCCTGTCGAGCGCGGAGAACCCCGCCGACCTGCGCCTCGCGCAATATTTCTGGGCGCAGATGATCATTTTATCCTTGATCAAGGGCGTGGGGTGGGGCTCTATCGTCTATTTGGCGGCAATCGCGGGGATCAGCCCCGACATGTACGAGGCCGCGCGGATCGACGGCGCGAACCGCTTTACCGTGGCGTTAAAAATCACCTTGCCGATGATCGCGCCGACCGTGACGGTATTCCTGCTCTTGAATATCTCGCGCATTTTGAACAATTCGTTCGAGCAGTTCTATTCCCTGCAAAAATCCACGAACTTAACGCGCAGCGAAGTTTTGGCGACCTACTTGTACTTTACGGGTTTCGGGCGGCGCAAGTACTCTTATGCCGCCGCTATGGGGCTGTTCGATTCGCTGGCGTCCTCGATTTTGCTGGTGATCAGCAACTTTATCTCTAAACGCATAGCGGGAAAGGGGTTGTTTTGATGAAACGCAAGATTCACGCTTTCGATATTGTGAACGCGGTTTTGCTCGCATTGTTCGCGTTCGTCACGATTTACCCGTTTTGGTACGTTTTGGTCGGCTCGTTCAACAACGGGATAGATTATTCCTTCGGCGGGGTGTGGCTTTGGCCGCGCGCCTTTACGGCCGACAGTTACCGCGTCGTGTTCGCCGACCCGCGCTTGTGGCACAGCCTGCTGATTACCGTCTTGCGCACCGTGATCGGCACGGCCGTTTCGTTGGCGTTCACCTCGTTGGTCGCCTACGCGATGAGCCGCCGCGAACTCAAACACAAAGCCTTCTTTCAGGCGGCCAACCTGATCACGATGTTCTTTTCGGGCGGCCTGATCCCGTTTTATTTGTTGGTAAATATAATCGGCTTGTACGACAACTTCCTCGTGTATATCCTGCCGATGACGTACTCGGTGTTCAACATGATCGTAATCGCGAGTTTTTTCCGCGGCCTGCCCGACGAATTGCGCGAATCGGCGCGGATCGACGGCGCGAACGAGTTTCGGATCTGGCTGACGCTGTACATGCCGCTGTCCAAGGCGGTGCTGGCCACCGTGGGGCTTTGGGTCGCGGTGGGGCATTGGAATTCCTATATGGCGACTTTGCTTTATACCAAATCCGATACGGAAAGGCTCTGGACGCTGCAATATTACCTGTTGCGCCTGATCAAGGAATCGAGTTTGCCGTCCGGCGAAAATCTGGCGGACGGCGCGGTGTCGGCGCAGACCGTCACGTTCGCGGCGATGGTGGTGGCGACAATCCCGATGGCGGCCTTATACCCGTTATTGAGCAAGTATTTCGCAAAGGGCGCGGTAGTCGGCTCGATTAAAGGGTAATAGCCCCGAACAGCGTCGCCCTTCCGCG
>JAISFM010000004.1 GCA_031263605.1 Clostridiales bacterium
AACAAAAATCTCAACGGAGTTACGTTTTTTAACAAGGAGGACAAAAATGAAAAAAGGATTGACGGTGGTTTGCCTGATTCTTGCGCTCGCGCTGATCTTTGCCGGCTGCGGCACGCGGCGGGTGGAGCGGGAACGGGAAATCGAGGTGGAAAAGGAACGGGATGTCGAAGTGGAAAAGGAACGGGAGGTCCCGTTCACGTACACCGAATACGACATATCCGGCGCGGAATACGACGTGAAGGATACGCGGTTCGATTATACGGACAGCGCAAACCGCATTGTGGCCGCGCAGGGACATTCGCAGGGCACGCCGATTACGGGCGCCGACACCGGCGGGAACACGCTGAAAAATTTGCGGGACGGCAATCCGCGGACGGCGTATTTTTCCGCGCTGGATACGGGCCGCGATCACGAGGTTTCTTTTACCGTCGATCTCGAACGGTACGCCTTTGTCGATCGGATCGAATTGACGCCGGCGACGGGGCAGGACGAAAGGACGGTCGGCTTCCCCCGGGATTTTTACGTCGAATTTTCCCTGAACGGCGGCGACTGGACGTTGGTCGTTTTAAAAAAGGGATATCCCGTCCCCGAGGGCTCGAAATCCTTTCGGATCGGCGCGCAGTCCGCGCGTTACATACGCTTCACGGCGACGGGGCTGCGGGCCGACGGGAACGGCGAATACCGTTTGGGCTTGGCGGATTTCGGCGCGTGGTTTGACCGTTACTCCAACAACGGCTACGCGGCGGCGGAGCCGAACGCGGCCTATTACGTATCCGCTTCGGCGGGGAACGACAGTTTTGACGGGTTGAGCGAGCATACGCCGTTCCAAAGCCTGAATCGGCTGAACCGCTTTATTTTCGGCCCCGGCAATCAAATTCTGTTCAAGCGCGGCGACGTTTGGCGCGGGCAGACGTTTATGCCCGCGGGCGACGGCTCCGAGGCCGACCCGATTCGGATCGCGGCCTACGGCGAGGGCGGCGCGCCCGTAATCGCGGCGGGCATGGGCGCGGCGTTCGGCATCCGCATTTATAACCGCAACTACTATTCAATCCAAGATCTTGCGTTCGAGAAATCCGTCGCGGGCATCAAAATCGAGTCCGATTTGCGGAATTTCGACGAGGCCGACGGCAGTTTCGACGCGGGGCGGGGCTATGAAATCAAAAACTGCTCGTTTACCGACATACGCGGCAACGCGATCGAGTCAGGGTTGCTGAAATCCCCTTATCCCGACATGTATTTCGGCGCGGGGATTCATTTCACGGCGACCGGTATGCCGTCGACGTGGGGGTATAAAGACCCCGCGGTTCAGCGCGGCGGCCGGCCCTATGTTTTTCCGGGCGACAGGCCCGCCGTCTATATGCGGGATATCGACATAGAGGATTGCGGTTTCCTGCGCTGCGACACGGGCATTTTCAACAGTTTGCTCGACCTGTATTCCGGCCGCGCCTATAACGGCACGGGCGCGGGCGTGTATATCTATAACTCCGATTGCGACCCGAACGGCGGGCATTTGCAGACCTTTTCCAATCACTCCGTCCAAAATATGACGGTTCGGAATGTGAACGTGCGGCAAAGTTATAAGAGCGGCGGCATCATGGTCTACGGCGTCCGCAACGGCTTGTTTGACAATATCAAGATCGACGAGACCGGCACGGTCGGCATGTATTGGGGCGTGGCCGCCTTTCAAATTTCGCTGTCGAGCGAATGCGTAATCCAAAATTGCGAGTTCTCGCGCACCTATTTGCGCAACGTGTCCGTGGACGGCGAGGGCTTCGATTTTGAATCGGGCAACGAAAATATCACGTTAAAAGACACCTATATCCACGACAACGACGGGCCGTCCGTCCTGTTCTACGGCGGCAACAACGGCTGGGGCGGGCTCAACAAAAATTGCGTGATCGACAACTGCCGATTGGAAAACAACGGCTCTTTCAATAACAAGGGGCTCGCGCAATACGACCATTCCAAGGTGTTCAAGGATTACCCCGACTTAAAGCAAGAGGTCGGAGGCGACGGCGTGACCTACCGCATGGGCAACGAAGGCGGCATCGTCAAAAACACATCTATCACCCTTCGGTTCGAGGGGCAATGTTACAGTTCCGGATACGTCTTGCAGGGCGACAGTTCGAAAGGCGTTTACGACGCCGTATCGGATACCACGCAGGTGGGCTTGAAATTCGACGCGTCCAACAGGGTTTACAATCCCAACGGCCGGCAGATTGCCGGGGCGGAAGGGCCGGGACTTGCCGCCCTCGGCGTCGTTTCGCAGGGCGCGGCGTTTAAAATCGGCAGGGTGAATGCGTCGGGGATCTTTGCCGAGGATACGGAATTGGCCTATGACGGCCAATTCGACGGCGATCACGCTTTCTCGTTCGCTCGCTTGTTCGACGGCGAGTTCAGCGGCGCGGAGCCCTACAATACGGGCTTTGCGAGCAAACGGTTCCCCGCGGCGGACATGGGCGGGGACAACCTGACGATTCAAATCGATTTGGGCGCGGCCGCAGAGGTGAACGGCGTTCGGCTGTTCGGCGTACAGACGCATCCGCGCTGGGGAGTCGGCGCTTGCGGCGCGCTGCTGCCCAAAGCGTTTAAAATTTACGTATCGGACGACGGCGCGGAGTGGGCGGCGGCGCGGATCGCCGCGGTGACGGCGGAGGGCGCGCCGACAAGCGTGACCGAGGTTGTCGGTTACAGACCCGACGCCGCGCGCCCGGCCAACGATTTCGTGTTTTCCGACGCGGAACTGTTCGGCATGACGGCGCGCTATGTGCGCCTCGTCGTGACCGAGATAAACGCGGACCCGATCAACGGGAACTACATGCTGCAAATTGCCGAATTGCAGGTCATCGGCGGATATAACTTTGATTTTCGCTCGACCTATAAAACGGCGTGAGGGAAAAGGAGAAAATAAATATGACTGTAAAACCGAAAACGAAAGCGGCGCATAAGACCCTGCGCGTTGTCCTGTGCCTGATGCTGGCGGCCGCTTTGACGGCTGCCGCCGCGCCCTTGGCGGCGCGGAGAACGGTTCGGGCCGCGCGTCCGGCCGCCGACCTTACGGGGACGTGGAGCGTTTGGAGCACGAATTTAAAGGTGGTGAACGAGGGCGGGGGCGCGGTGTCGGTGCTGACTACCGGCGAGGCGGCGGCGGTGTATTCCGATACCGTACAGCCCGCGGCGGCTCTCGATTACGACGATATGCTCATCACGTTCTTGATCGTGAAGCCCGAAAATGTGAATACGGTCTATTTCCAGTTTGGGACGGGGCCGTACTATATCGTCGAGATTACTAAGGCTGGCGCGGCGGCGGCGCTCGACGTTAAATCCGGCAAATACCCCGACGATACGCTGGCGACGGCGGACGTCACCGCAAAATTCTTCGGCGGCGGGAGTATCGTGTTCGGATACAGCGCGGTGTCGCAGACGATGAGCGTGGACGGCGTGACGTTGACCAGCGCGAAGGACGACGGGTATTTCAATCTGGGCTGTTCGCCTCTGTATGTCAAGATGGACGCCGACGCCGTGGCCGACGCCGGCGTGAAAATTTGGTCGATTTTGGGCAAGGATCCCGACGACCCGCCCGCGCAGCCGCCCGTCTACGATACGGACACGCGCTATTTCATTCATGAAAACCCGTCCGCGCTCACGCTGAAAGCGACGGCCGCCGACGTGTCGGTTTGGGCGCAGGGAGCGGCCGCCGGCGGTTCGGAGGGCGTGCGCTTCCGCGAGGAAATCGACCCGACGGAATTTAGTTTTGTATTTGCGTGTGTCGGCGACTGGCAGGATGCGTGGCCCGAAGAGGTTCACTTCATTCTCAACTGCGACAACGGCGGGGTGTTAGACCTGTTTTTGCGGCATTGGGGCATCGCGCAGGTGACGTATTGGCAAACGGGCTGGGACGCGGCCGCCATAATCTACAACAGCGCGGAGGGCTTCGGAAAGTTTTCCAATTTTAACTGGCTTATGACAAACAAAATCACCTTTAAAAAGGGCGACGGGTTCTATATCGAGCCTGTCGGCGGAGGGGTAGGGGTCGGTAAACTTGTCCAAACCCCCGAGGAACAGGCGGTCGCGGACATTGCCGCGCTGACCTTTAACGGCGTGTCGGGCGTTTCCGCGGGAAAAACCACGGGCTTTTTGCAGATCAACAGCGCGGACGGCTCCTATACGCACGGAATAAAGATTACCGAAATCGACGGCGTCACGCTTGTCGGGCAGATCAAACTGCCGGAGGATATTTCCGCATGGCCTTACTGGGACGACGGGACGGAGAGGGACTACGCCGCCGAATGGACAAATGCGGGCGCGGCGCCCCGCAACGTCAATCGGGGCGTAGCGGTTTCCGCGCAGGATAACGGGTGGCAGAAGTACATCGTCTGGAACGGCGGCGAAGGCGCGCTGCAAGGCCTGACGCGCTTGGATACGGACGGCTTGGCCTTTACCCTGAACGCCGTGACGGCGAACAAAATCGACGGGGCCGATTTTTTCCTGCGGTCGGCCGACAGGAATCGGTTCTATGCTCTCCGTTTGGCCGGCCTGGGGGCCAAAACGTTCAACGCGACGCTCTACGATTATCTCGGCGCCGGCTTCCCGATCGTCGGCAAGTTGGAAAATATCGAGGTCGAAGAGCCCGGCCGCGGGACGTATGAGATCCGCGCGGCCTACGGCGCGGACAATAAAGTCGCGTCGATAAAGGTCAACGGGCATGAGTTGGAACCCGTCAATCAGGGCGGGTATGCGAACGGCTATCGCGACATTACGTTTGGGAATGCCGGCGTAAACGGGATTGCCAATGTCCGGTTCGGCTTCGGCGTGTTCGAGGATTCCGGCACGCATACGGACGAAATGCTGGTATTGTCCGGAATCAACGGCTTGGCCTACGACCGATGGGAGGCCGATCCCTATGTCGATTACGCCGTTCCGTGGCGGGCGGCGAACGGCGGCGTTTCGCTGTCGAGCGACGGCGGCTTGCGGGCGACGCTGACGGACACCGAGTTAAACGGCTTCGGCTGGACGACGGCCTATAACGCTTTGACGGAAACTTCATTTCCCGACAAGGCGCAATACGCGAACACAGGCTACGGCTGGCACAGAATCAACGATTTCAGCCTGTCCTTTACGGCGGGAGCGAGTATCGCAAAGTTCGTCGCGCATCTGCACGGCATAGACGCGGAGCGCGCGGACCAGACGGCGGCGGTCAATTTGTATATCACGGTCAATATCGGAGCGTCCGTCGGCGTGACGGCCTCGCGGACGGCCTCCGGCGCGGCTCTGTACTCCGCGGCGGACATCGCGAAACCGAGCGACGGGAAATACACGGTCGCGTTCAGCGCGGCCGCTCGGCGGCTGTACCTGAACGAACGGGAGATTATGCCCGTAACGGACGAAGCATGGGACGTTTTCAAATTCATGTTTTCTAACGCCCGCCTGAATTTAGCCGCGCAAAGTTCCTCCGCATCGGCGGGCAATACGCTGACGGTGACGGCGATCAACGGAACCGCGCTGAAAAATTATTCGCCCGCGCCCAATTACATCACGGATTACGATCCCGACTACGACCCCGTGAACGATTGGCAGACCGACCCGTGGAACGCGACGAACGGTGTCTCCCCTTCGATGTATCCCGTGCAAAACGGCGATACAGGCTATCGGTTTCGGTTCGACGGCGTTTGGGGCGGTATGTGGTACAAGGCGCCTTTACAGGGCGCGGCCGGCGTGCTGAACCCCGCTTCGCCCGCGAATTACGTCAGCGTTTATTTTCGCATCGAAACGAACAATCTGGCCGGCGACGGCGCGGGGATCGTACTGTGCGACTCGAACGACGGCTCTTTCATCATCAAAAACGGCGGGCTGCAAATCAAAAGCGGGTTGATTGTTCGGATCCGCAGCGACGGAACCGGCGTTTCGCTGTTCGACGCGAGTTGGGAGCGAATCGGCGAAGCCAATATAGCGGGCAGTTTTACAGAGGGCGCATTGAACGGCTTTTTGTTCGAATACAATTTTGCCGACAAAATCCTGTATGTCAACGGCGTGCGTCTGAACGCCGATTTGAGCAAATATACGTTCGGCGCGGGTACGACCTATCTGGGATTGTTCGGCACGGCGGAAACTGGAACGGAGTCGGTCGTCAGTTTGCAGATGCTGAACGGCCAACCGGTGATCGGGGGCGCGCAAATCTTTGTCCCCGAATATCCCGATCTCGACACGGTTCGGCGCGAGGAGGAGGGCCCTTACCTCGATACGGGCGCGACGCCCGATTACGGATACGATTTGCCGGGCGCGGAAAAAGAGGGCTCGTATACGGAAACGTATACCGAGACGGAAACCGAAACGTATAGGGAAAAGGAAATCGAAAAATACTATGAAACCGTATCGGGCTGCAAGGCGGCGGCGATTCCGCCGACGGTTTTCGTTTTGGCGTGCGCCCTGCTGCGGCGGCGCAGGGGCGCGTGAGGATGGCGGCGATCGGCGTGCAAAATTCGGTTATCGCGTTTGACGACCCGTTTCATTCCGACGCCTGCGGGCGGTTCATGCGCACGGGGGAGGGGCGGCTTTTCCCCTCGCAGGAGCCCGCGCCCGCGGCGGAGCATTACGTGGATTTTTTGCGCGGCACACTGGAAGCGGACTTTCTGGTGCAGCACGTCGTTCCGGCCGACGCCGAAATCGAAAGATTTATCGACGCCGCCGAAGGGTACGGGATGCCCTATATTTTAGGAAACGAGTTCGGGAATATCAACGGCCCGCATACGGCCGGAACCAATCGTTACGACATTCCCCCGCGGCTTGTGGAAAGGGCCGCGCGGGGCAAGGCCTTTCGCGGCTTGCTGTACGATGAAACGGAGCACTTGCAGATGCATCCCGGGCAGTATACCGGCGGCGGCCGATTGCATCAGTGGCTGAATCCGACGGGGCGGAACTTCGCGGAAGCCGAAGAGGCGTTTGTCGAAAGCGTCCGCGGCTTCAAGGAGAGAATAGGTTGCGAGGTTTGGGGCGAGCACGTTTTCCCTTCGCTGCTGCACCTGTTCGCCCGCGGCGGTTTCGGTTTGGCCCCGAAGTTGCTCAAAGAGGAATTTCAAAGCGTGCAACTTGCGGTTGCGATGGGCGCGGCCAAACAGTACCGGCGCAATCTGTGCTACTGCGTGGATTTGTGGGGCATGGACGTCGGCCCGTGGTTCACGCGCCTGTGGGGCTTTCCGGCGCACAGCCCCCGCGAATTCGAGAGCGCGCTGTATCTTGCCCATTATACCGCGCCCCACGGCTTTTTCGTGGAAAACGGCGACGCGCTGATGCGTTCGGAGGGCGGGAAACTGCGCCTGACCGAATTCGGTGAAATTTTTACGGGATGCCGGCAAAAAATAAAGTCGCTCGGGCTGCCCTATTCGATCGGCGATTTGACCTGCCGCATCGCGGTCGTCAGCGCGGACGACGGCTGTTTCGCGAAGTCCGGCGCATTCGACGGCGCGGGCGGCTTCGGCTTTCGGCATTTGCCTTTGGACGCGCGCAATACGGAATTGATCGACGTATTATACGCGCTGTCGCACGGCAGCGTCTCGCGCTTGTCCCTCAATCAGCATAAAAGCGAGTTGTCCGTGTTTCCGGCCGCCGCGTTTGAACGCGCGCCGGAAAATTTGAAACGCTTGCCTCTCCTGCGGGGCGCGGAAACGGAGAGCCTCGTGCACCCGATTTTTTATCCGATGAACAGCGTTCTCGTGTTCGACGATCAAGCGCGGTACGAGGACATTGAAACTGCTGAGGCCGTGATTGTCTGCGGCAGCCGTTTAAGCGGCGGCGGGCGGGCGGCCGTCGCCGAGGCGGGGCGGCGGGGCGCGCGGATTTTTGCCGCGCGGCATTTGAACGTTCGGGCGGAGGGGCTGACGGAAATAACGGATTTCGCGGCCGATCTGCCCGCCGCGCTGGGCCCTTTGCTCGGCGATCGGCGGGAGTGGGTAATCGGGTACGGGCGGTACGATTTGGCGATTACCAACCCTTCCGGCGACGGAAAAACGCTGTCCTTCGCCGTTCGTAACGCGCCGCCCCGAAAAAAGGCTTGTTCGGCGCATAGCGCGGCGGGCGAATGCGGGGTATCGACATGACGGGCGGAAAGTTTTGGAAGAGAATCAAACGAAGCCGGCAACTGCATTGGATTATTTTGTTGCCGATGGCTTTTATTGTCTTTTTTAATTTCGTTCCCATGCCGGGCATCGCGCTCGCGTGGAAACGGTATATCGCCACGAAGGGGATTTACGGCTCGCCTTCCGTCGGCTGGGACAATTTTAAAGCCCTTTTTTCCTATCCAATGTTTTGGCCCGCCTTTTGGAACACGCTGTCGATCGCCTGTTTAAAACTGGCTATCGGTTTTCCCGTTCCGATTCTCACCGCGCTTTTACTCAACGAGGTCGGCTCGAAGGCCTTCAAAAAAACGGCGCAAACCTTGATGTACCTGCCCTATTTTTTGTCGTGGGTCGTGTTGGGCGGCATTATCATGAGCCTGTTCTCTTTGGACGGCGGAATCAATTCGCTGTTGCAAGCCGTCGGCTTTCCGCCCGTGTTTTGGCTGGGGAAAGCGGGGTGGTTTATCTTCATGCTGGTGTTCACGGAGATTTGGAAAAATTTCGGCTACGGCACAATCATCTATCTGGCCGCGCTGACCGGCATCGATAAAAATCTATACGAGGCGGCCGCGATCGACGGCGCGGGGCGTTGGAAACAAACCCTGCATATTACCGTGCCCGGCGTGCTTCCTATCGCCGCTCTGATGGGAATCCTGAATTTGGGAACGGTGCTGAACGCGGGCTTCGAGCAAATTTTCATACTGAACAACGCGCTGGTAGCGGAACGCGCGACCATCATCGACACGCTGGTCTACGACGTCACGTTTGCCGACCGGAATTACGGCATGGCTACCGCCATGAACCTGTTTAAATCGGTGATTTCCTTCGCGCTGATTCTTTCGGGTTGGTTCCTGGCGAACAGGTATAGCGATTACAGGGTGTTTTAAGATGGCAAGAAAGATTTCAAAGGGCAGGATCGCCTTCCAAATCGTCAATTACGCCCTGTTGGGGGCGTTGGCCCTCTCGTGCTTTTTGCCCGTCGTTCACATGCTCGCCGTCTCGTTGAGCGATAAAATCTATGCGGAGCCGAAATTGGTGGGGCTGATTCCGAAGGGCTTTACGCTCGGCGCCTATCGAACGCTATTCGCGGGCAGGACCTTTTCCCACGCCCTGCTGGTCAGCGTGATTCGGACGCTTGCGGGCACGGCGGCCAACGTCGTCCTGACGGTGCTTTTGGCGTATCCTTTGAGCAAAAATTCACGCGAGTTCCCTTTCCGCGCCGTCTATATGACGCTGTGCCTGATCGTCATGGTATTCAATGCCGGCCTTGTGCCCAATTACCTTTTTTTGAACGGTTTGGGACTGTTCGATACGGTATGGGTTCTGATTCTGCCCGGCGCGGCGCCCGTGTTCTCGGCCGTGCTGATGATGAATTTCATGCGCGCGCTGCCCAAGGATATAGAGGAAGCCGCCATGATCGACGGGGCGGGGTATTTCCGTATGCTGGCCGCCGTGGTCGCGCCGCTTTCCCTGCCCTCGATCGCCACCGTTTCGCTGTTCGCGTTTGTCGGCCACTGGAACAGTTGGTTCGACGGCCTGCTTTATAACCGAAGCATGGATCATTATCCGCTGCAAACCTATTTGCAAGTAGTTTTGACAGCGCGCGCGCCCAGCAATATCGATTCCGCCGCGACGCAGGTCGGGCAAAACCTAAAAGCCGCGCAGATTTTTATAGCGATGGTTCCGCTGCTGCTCGTTTATCCGTTCGCGCAGCGGTTTTTCGTCACGGGAATCACGATGGGCTCGGTGAAAGGATAGAAAACCGCTATGAAAGAAATTTTTCGAAATTCCGGCGAAATCTTGTATGAGTTGCCCGTTTTTATGAACGGCGTTTTGCGAATCCGCGCGTCCGGCGCGGCGCGGGAAATCGTTTGTTCTTGCGGGCCCTTTCGGGATTTTATTATTTTTCGGCACAGTTTGACCGAAACGAGGGAGGGCGCGGCGTTTGTTTATACGGCGAAACGCCTGCTGACCGCAAGGTATATTCGGATCGAATGCGCGGATACGCGCGGCGTCACGGCCGCGTTCGAGGAGATTCTGTTTCCCGGAAAGCCCGTCGGGCGCTTTCGGTGCGAGGATCCGCTTTTGACGCGGGTTTACGAAACGTCGGCGCGCACCGTGGAAAGGTGTATCCTTCCGCACCGATTCGGCAATTCTTCGATTGAGTTCCAGTCGGAAACCTCCCGCCGTTTTGCCGCGGAATGGCGCGGCGCGCAGGACGATTGGGTGATCATGGACGGCGCGCGGCGCGACCGCGAGGTATGGGTGGGCGATCTTTTGTACGAATGCCGCACGGCGTGGTATGTGTACGGGGACGGCGGAATCATCAAAAACACCTTCGCCGCGATTCTCGACCAAATCGACGGCTGCGGCAATATAGCGGCCAGCAGTATTTCCATGCAGACGTTTTACGAATACAACTGCTGGTTTATCATTGTCTTTTACGAATACGTGCGAATGAGCGGCGATCGCGCGTATTGGCTGGAACAAAAGGACGTTCTGATCCGTATTTTGAATCGCATCGTCGATTTGACGGGCGGCGGGCCGCTTGTGTTGGGCAGGAGGCAGACCTGGGCGTGGACGTCGGGCCGTTCCGGCGCGCTGACCGGCAGCAACTGCGTCTACTATAAAGCCCTGCTGTGCATGGCGGAACTTTTGGAAAGCGGGAGCGCGGCGGAAAAATACGGGAGCCTTGCGCGCGCGCTGAAAGCGGAAATCCGAAAGGCCTTTGATGAAAAAGGGCAATGCTATCTGGACGCAATCGGCGGCGAACGGTACGCGCTGGACGCCTGCGCCCTGGCCGTTTGCTTCGGCGTTTCCGAAGGGGAGGAGGCGCGGCGGGTTCTGGCGTCCGTCAAGGCGAAATTTCGATCGAAAGCGGGTTTTCTGCTGTTTTCGCCGAAGGAGGAGCCCGACGGGCAGAACTGGGTGCATAACGATCATGTGTGGCCCTTTGTCAACACAATTTTATTGGAGGCCTTTTTGAAATGCTCGCTCTTTGCGGACGCCTATGAATTGATCGCGGGCGTTTGGGGCGGCATGTTGGACAAAGGCGCGGAAACCTTTTGGGAAATCATCGACGGGGATACGGGCGGTTTTATGCCGCGCCGCCTGACGGAACGCTCGGACGACTGCGACACATGGAACAGCGAATGCCACGGTTGGAGCGCGGGCTTGCCGCAACTGATCGCGGAGTATGTACTGGGCGTCAAGCCGGCCGCGTCGGCAGGCGGGCGGCCGGTGTGCGCGCCCGTGTACGGCGGGGACTTTTCCCTGACGCTGCCCGTCGAACAAGACGTGTGGGAGATTACGAGGGAAAAAGGCCGAATCCGGTATAAAAAACTCGGGAAACCGAACGAAGGAAGTTTGGCGTGAAAACGTCGTAATCCGCGATAAAACGGGAGTGTGCATTCCCGATAAAACAGGACGGCAAATATAATTTCATCACCATATGTGCCGCTCGCGACGGCGGCGAAATGAGGTTTTACATGATTCGTTTCAGCGACAAGCAATGGGACAAGGTTATCGACGCGTACAGAAAATTTTGGCGGTCGGAATTGGGGCGGCCAATCCTGCCCTGCGTGCTGTACGGCGCGGATCCGGGGCGAGCCTGCCCAAAGAATCCGCCGCTCTCCTTTGAAAACGTCCATGACTTTTCCGTTACGCCGGAGCAGGTTATCGACCGCGCGGACTATGAATTGTCGTGCCTTGACTTTCACGGCGACGCTTTTCCGCTGATGCAGACGATGCAGTTCGGGCCGGGCGTCATGGCGGCCTTTTTAGGCGCGGAACTGCACAATTCGCGGGAAACGGTTTGGTTTCACCCGAAAAAGCCGGTTTCGATTCGGGATTTGCATTTTGAATACGACGGCGGCAATCCGTGGCTGAACCGCGTCAAGGACATCTACGCCGCCGGCATGAAACGCTGGCGCGGCGAAGTGGTGCTTTGCATGACGGATATCGGCGGCATGTTGGACGTGACGGCGACTTTTTTGACCGCCGAAGGGCTTTTGTACGACCTGCTCGACGAGCCGGACGAGGTAAAAAGAGTCGTTTCCGAGTTGCAAGGGTTGTGGTTTGTCTTTTTCAACGAAATAAACGACATTTTAAAGGGCGCGCGCGGGTACAGCGATTGGAGCACGGTTTTTTCGGAAAAACCAAGTTATATGCTGCAATCGGATTTTTCCTTTATGCTCGGCCCCGATCTGTTCAAGGAGCACGTAAGCGGCGAATTGCGGTCTTCGGCCGCACGTTTGGAAAATCCTTTTTACCATTTGGACGGGATCGGGGAACTTACGCATTTGGACGAGTTGTTGCGTATAGAGGAAATCAAAGGCATACAGTGGGTGCCGGGAGAGGGCGAGCCCCGCGGCCGCGATTGGAGCGGCGTATACCGTAAAATCGGAGCCGCCGGCAAAAAATTGCAGGTTTATTACGGTTTTGAAGAGGCTTTCGACGACGTGCTGCGCGTTCTCCCGCGCAGCGACCAACTGATCAAGACGCAAATGCCGTATCCGATTTCGCAAAAAGATCGGATTTTAGCGCGCTTAAAGCAATTCGGCGCGGAATAGGCTTGCGCCGATTTGTCCGCCGGCATAATTCTTTTCTTGACATTTTAAATAAAACGGCGTATACTTTTACCCAAACAGGGGGCGGCTGCAATAAGCCGCCCTTGTTTTTAAAGAGATAAAAGTTTTTGGAAGGGGCGGAAAACACTTTTTTTCAAAAAAGGTTTTCCGCAAAAGCCAAAAAGAGGAGAAACTAAAACCAATGCGCAAAGGATTGACGGTCAATTCCAAAAATTGCTTGTGCGTCGCGGGGTGCGACGCGGCCGATTTGGCGAAAAAGTTCGGGACGCCGCTGTACGTCTATGACGAGGATTTTATTCGGGGCGCGTGCCGCGAATATGTCGCCGCCGTGTCGGACTTTTACGGGGGCGAGGCGCTCGTGTGCTACGCGTCCAAAGCGTTCTCCTGCAAGGAGATGTACCG
>JAISFM010000015.1 GCA_031263605.1 Clostridiales bacterium
GAGATTGCCGCGTCGCGCGATCTGCGCTCCTCGCAATAGACTTGTTGCGAAATTAAAAGGCGAGCGGAATTGCGATGGATTTTTGCGACAAACAAAGATAAAAATTGAGGATTGTAGCAACGCTACTATCTAAATTTTTATCAAAGTTTGCCACAAAAAGACGCGCAAGGCCGCCGCAAGTTAATTTCGCAACAAGTCTAATGACAAAAGCGGCGTTTGCGCTCCTCGCAATGACACGCGGGGCGTTCGCGCTCCTCGCAACGACCCCGTATTCATTTCACTGCAACTCTAATGACCGGTAGCAACGCGGTTTGTACACTTCTATGCCGAACAGGGCACCGGCATTTACTTTATTAAAGTTTTCCAAAAACTTTGCCGACGCCGGGAAAGCATTGACAAAAGGCGTAAAATTCTTTTATACTTATACAACCTTGATTATTATTAAGGTTTAGACAGTGCCGGCCGTAAAAATAACGAGCGTATGAACCGCGCTGTCCGGATTGCCGCGCCAAGCATACCGCCTCGCGTTTTACTTGCGCAACAAGCCCATGGCGGCGGCAGTCGGAGGAACAAAAATTGTTGCAGCCCAAAGAAAAATTCGGATTGTACGACCCCGCGTTCGAGCATGACTCCTGCGGGATCGGTATGGTGGTCAATATCAAAGGCCGGAAATCCCATAAATTGGTCGGGGACGCCGTCGAGGTGCTGTCACGCCTCACACACCGGGGCGGCGCGGGCGCAAAGGCCGATATGGGCGACGGCGCGGGTATCATGATTCAGATACCCCACGCCTTTTTCAAAAAGGTTTGCGGCGGACTGCCGTCCCGCCCGCTCCGCGATATCCCATCCGACAGAGGGTCGGGCGGCTTTTCACGCGCCCATTCCCCTGCCGCAGGGGAAGTTTCGGGCGGCTTTTCCCTGCCGGACGAGGGCGGCTACGGCGTGGCTATGCTCTTTTTGTCGCCCGACAAAGCGCGGCGCGAGTCGTCGCTGAAACAATTTTACGAAACCGCCGCCGCCGAGGGGCTGGCCGTGCTGGGCGTCAGGACGGTGCCGGTCTATCCGGGCGCGTTGGGCGAGGCCGCGCTGAACGCCTGCCCCTCGATCCGCCAGGTCTTTATCAAAAAGCCCGCGAACGACGACGCGGCCGCCTTCGAGCGCGCGCTCTATGTGCTGTCCAAGGTCGCCTATAAAGCGATCCGCAAGCCCGGACGCGCGGGCGACCCTTATTTTTACGTCGCAAGTTTGTCGAGCCGCACTATCGTATACAAGGGGCTGCTCACGCCCGAACAATTGAAATATTTCTACCTCGACCTTGCCGACGAGGACGTGGCTTCGGCTATCGCCCTCGTGCATTCGCGTTTTTCGACCAATACGTTCCCGTCGTGGGAACGCGCCCACCCGATGCGCCATATCATTCACAACGGCGAGATCAACACGATCCGCGCCAACGTCAATTGGGTGAAGGCGCGGGAGGCCGCGCTCGCGGCCGATTTCCCGAACATGCGGAAAATCTTTCCCGTAATCAACGAGAGCGGCAGCGACTCGGCCATGCTGGACGATTTCGTAAGTTTGCTTACGAATACGGGCTATTCCTTTCCCGAGGCGATGATGCTGGCGATCCCCGAGCCGTGGGAAAACGACCCCGACATCGACCCCGATAAACGCGCCCTGTACCAATACAACAGTTGCCTGTGCGAGCCGTGGGACGGCCCCGCCGCGATCGCCTTTACGGACGGCACGCTGGCGGGCGCGATTTTGGACCGCAACGGCCTGCGCCCCTCGCGCTGGTGCGTGACGCGGGACGACGTTCTGATTTTGTCCAGCGAGGCGGGCGTGCTGCCCCGCGAAGAAGATAAAATCGTCCGCAAAGACCGCTTGCGCCCCGGGCGTATGCTGCTTGTCGATACCGCCGCCGGGCGGATTGTCGAGGACGGGGAGATTAAACGCGCCGCCGCCGGGCAACGCCCTTACCGCGCGTGGGTCGCCGAGAATTTAAAGGCGATAAAGGACGTCAAAACGGCGGATAAGCCGATCCTGTTTTCCGCGCTCGTCGAGGAATTGAAGCGGTCGGACAACGCCGCCGACATCGCGGCCGCGAAACAGTTCCTGGACAGTGCACAGTGCACAGTCCACAGTCCACAGTTAAAGGACAGTCCACAGTGCACAGTCCATAGTCCACAGTTAATGGGCAGCGCACAGTCAACGAACAGTACACAATCCTCGTCGGACTGTAAAGATACTACGACCGAAACTGTGGACTGCCTCTCCCTCATAACAAAACAAAAACTCTTCGGCTACACGACCGAGGACGTCAATTTGACGATAAAGGGCATCGTGGAAAAAGCCGACGACCCCGTGTCCTCGATGGGCACCGATACGCCGCTCGCCGTCCTGTCCTCGCGCCCGCAACTCCTTTTCAACTACTTTAAACAACTCTTCGCGCAGGTGACCAACCCACCTATCGACGCTATCCGCGAGAAAATCGTCACAAGCGCGAAAATACAACTCGGCTCGGAAAGCAGCCTGCTCGACCGCCGCGCCGAAAACTGCGCCGTCGTCCACCACGACACCCCCGTGCTGACCGCGCTCGAAGCCGGCATTTTGAAACGCGCCGACGACGCGGTTTTGCGCGCCGTCGTGATCCCCGCCCTGTTCCGCGCCGACGACGCGGGCGGCCTCGAAAAGGCGTTGGACACCCTGTTCGCCGCCGCCGAAACCGCTATACGCAAGGGCAAAAATTTGATCGTCCTGTCCGACGCGGACGCGGGCGCGGGCTTTTTGCCGATTCCGTCCCTGCTGGCCGTGTCGGGCCTGCACCACCGTTTGGTCCGCGCGGGCACGCGCACCAAGGTTTCCATCGTAATCGAAACGAACGAGGCGCGGGAAGTCCACCATTTCGCCGCGCTCGTGGGCTTCGGCGCGAACGCCGTCTGCCCCGCGCTGGTTTATCAAACGCTCGCCGACCTCTGCGCGCGCGGCTCCGTGTCCGTCCCCTATGAAAAGGCCGAGAAAGCCTATATCGCCACCGTCACCAAAAGCATCGTCAAAATCATATCCAAAATGGGCGTTTCCACAATCCGCAGTTACCACGGGGCGCAGGTGTTCGAGGCCCTCGGCATCGGGCGCACCGTCATAGACCGGTATTTCACGGGTACGCCCTCGCGGATCGGCGGCGCGGGCCTGCCCGAAATCGAGGCCGAAACGCGCGCGCGGGCGGCGGCGGCCTTTCAAACGGGCTTGAACGCGGACGCGCTGCCGACGGGCGGCGACTATAAATGGCGCAAGGACGGCGAATACCACCTCTTCAACCCCGAAAATTTGTACTATTTGCAGCAAGCCTGCCGCACGGGCAACTACGAAATGTTCAAAAAGTTCTCGGACCTCGTCAACAGCCGTTCCGCGCAGTTGAAGAGTCTGCGCAGTCTGCTGTCGATCGCCAACGCCGACAAGCCTTTGCCCATCGATTTAATCGAACCCGCGTCCTCTATCGTCAAACGCTTTAAGTCGGGCGCGATGTCCTACGGCTCGATCAGCCGCGAGGCGCACGAGTGCATCGCCGTCGCCATGAACCGCCTCGGCGGCAAGAGCAACACCGGGGAAGGCGGCGAAATCCCCGAACGGTTTGCCGTCGGCGCGGACGGCTTGAACCGTTGCAGCGCGATTAAGCAGGTCGCTTCGGGGCGGTTCGGCGTGACGATTCATTACCTTAACAACGCCAAAGAAATTCAAATCAAAATGGCGCAGGGCGCGAAGCCCGGCGAGGGCGGGCATTTGCCGGGCGGCAAAATCTATCCGTGGATCGCCGCCGCGCGCCACTCGACCCCGGGCGTGGAACTGATCTCGCCCCCGCCGCACCACGACATCTATTCCATAGAGGACTTGGCGCAGTTGATCCACGACCTGAAAAACGCCAACCGCGACGCGCGGATCAGCGTCAAGTTGGTCAGCGAGGCGGGCGTAGGCACTATCGCCGTGGGCGTGGCGAAGGGCTTGGCGGACGTTATAGTCGTCAGCGGCTACGACGGCGGCACGGGCGCGGCCCCCCGCACAAGCATACGCCACGCGGGCCTGCCGTGGGAATTGGGGCTTGCCGAAACGCACCAAAGTTTGATGATCAACCGCTTGCGCAGCCGCGTGACCGTCGAGACCGACGGCAAACTTCTGACCGGGCGCGACGTGGTGATCGCCGCCCTTTTGGGCGCGGACGAATTCGCTTTCGCCACCGCGCCGCTGATCGTTTTGGGCTGCGACATGATGCGCGTGTGCAACCTCGACACCTGCCCCGTGGGGATCGCCACGCAGAACCCCGCCTTGCGCGCGCGGTTTACGGGCAAGCCCGAATACGTGGAAAACTTTATGCTGTTCGTCGCCGAGGAAACGCGCGAGCATATGGCGCGGATCGGCGCGCGCTCGTTCGACGAACTGATCGGGCACGGCGAATATTTGCGCCAGCGCAACCGCGATTTCAACCCAAAGGCCAAAACCGTAGACCTGTCCGCCTTGTTGCAGCAAATCTACGCGCCCGACGGCGCGGACGAACGCCATGCCTGCAAGAAACAGGATCACCGATTGGAAATGTCGTTGGACACGCGCGCGCTTTTGCCGCTCTGCAAGGCCTCGATAGAGGACAAAACGCCGACCCGCGCGCGTATGCCGATCAACAACACCAACCGCACCGCGGGGTGTATCCTGTCCTCGGAAATCGCGCGGCGGCACGGGGCGGGCGGCTTGCCCGAGGACACGGTGCAAATCGACTTCGACGGCTCGGCGGGACAGAGTTTCGGCGCGTTCCTTGCGGGCGGGGTCACGTTCCGGCTGAACGGGGAAGGCAACGATTATTTAGGGAAAGGCTGTTCGGGCGGCAAAATCATCGTCGCGCCGCGCGAGAATAAACGCGACAAATTCGAGGGCGACGTCATCATCGGCAACGTCGCGTTCTACGGCGCGACTTCGGGCGAGGCCTATATACGCGGGGCCGCGGGCGAGCGGTTCTGCGTGCGCAACAGCGGGCTTAACGCCGTCGTCGAGGGCGTGGGCGACCACGGCTGCGAGTACATGACGGGCGGGCGCGTCGTCGTTTTGGGCGCGTTCGGGCGCAACTTCGCGGCGGGCATGTCGGGCGGGGTCGCGTATGTTTATAACAGTGCACAGTGCACAGTGCACAGTCCACAGTTAGAGGACAACGATAATGCACAATGTAACGGACATTTTTCTTTGGGTAAGCCCATCATAGATTGCCCGTCAAAAGAAAATAGTCCGGCCAAAAAAGAAAAATCAGTCGGGGAAGTTTTATCGGGGTGCGATGCGCAATTAAAGGACAATGCGGAATGCGCAATGCAGAAAGCGCAAATAAAGGGAAAAACCGAAACTGTGGACTGTGCACTGTGCACTGTGCACTGTGAAAACACTTCTCAATTCTCAATTCTCAATTCTCAATTAAACGACAATAACGCGGCATTAAAGAACATCAATACGGCATTGGTGAACGTGAGCGCGTTGGACGCGGACGACAAGAAGTTGATTAAAGAAATGCTGGCCAAGCATAAAAAATACACGGGCAGCAAAAAGGCGACGGCGGTCCTGAAAGACTTTGAAACCGAAGCGTCCAAGTTCGTCAAAATCATCCCCAAGGATTACCAACGGATTATGGAAGCGATGAAGGAAGCGGAGGCGCAAGGCTTAAAGGGCGAGGACGCCGCGCTGTACGCCTTTGAACACCGCAATACAAAATAAAGGGGTTGGGAAAACTCCTCGTTGCCATCTCTTGTAAACACCGTCTAAACTGCCGAAAGTTTTTTGAAAGGGTTTGGGAAAACTTTTTTCAATAGATAGTGCCGGCCATAGAAATAACGAGCGTATTATGAAGGATTTTTGATGCGCCGCAAGGCATTTTTTTGAAGCCGTAGCAACGCTACGACGAGAAAAAATAACGACGCAGAGCGCAAAAAGACTCTTAATACGCCGTTAGAGCCTATGCCGACACTATCTAATAAAAAGTTTTCCCAAATAAAAAATAAAAAAAATAAATGGGAAAAGTAACCGGATTTTTAGAATACGAGCGCAAAGACCCCGGCCATCGGCCGGTCAGGGAACGGATCAAGGACTACGGGGAGTTCACGCTCCCGCCCGGCCTCGACACGCTGAAAACACAGGCCGCGCGGTGCATGGACTGCGGCGTGCCCTTTTGCCACGCGGGCGTGCTGGCCGACGGCCAAAGCATCGGCTGCCCGTTGGGCAACCTGATCCCCGAAAGCAACGACTTCATCTATAAGGGCGAGGTCGAAAACGCCTGCAAACGGTACGCGGAAACGCACCCCTTCCCCGAATTTACGGGGCGCGTCTGCCCCGCGCTCTGCGAGGGCTCCTGCACCTTGGGCGAACGCCGCGACCCCGTCGCTATCCGCGCGATAGAGCGGTACTTGGCGGACGCGTCGTTTAAACTGTTCGCGCCCAAGCCCCCCGCCGCCCGCACGGGCAAGAAAATCGCGGTCGTCGGCTCGGGCCCGTCCGGTTTGGCCTGCGCCGACCTTTTGAACAAATTGGGCGATTCGGTTACGGTGTTCGAGCGCGCCGACCGCCCCGGCGGCCTCTTGACCTACGGCATTCCCAACATGAAATTGGACAAGAAAACCGTCGCGGCGCGGGTCTCGTTCATGGAAAAGGAGGGCGTCCGATTCGTAACGAACGCGGACGTCGGCGGCAAGGCGGCCGTTGACCTCTTGAAAAACTTCGACGCGGTCGTGCTGTGTTTAGGGGCGCGGAACGAACGCCTGCCGAACGTGCCGGGCAAGGATTTAAAAGGCGTGCACACCGCGTTGAAGTATTTGACGCTGGCCACGCGCGCGCTGTTGGACGGGGGCGCGGCCATCCCTGCGGAGATGAACGCCCGGGGCAAGGACGTTGTGATCGTCGGCGGCGGCGACACGGGCACGGACTGCGTCGCGACGGCGATTCGGCAGGGCTGCAAGAGCGTGGCGCAAATCGAGATTATGCCCGCCCCGCCCGAGCGTCGCGCCGAAAACAACCCGTGGCCGCTTTGGCCGCGCGTCAAAAAGACCGACTACGGCCAAGAGGAGGCGATCGAATTGTTCGGCTCCGACCCCCGCCGCTACTTGACGACCGTCAAGGAAATCGTCGGCGCAGGCGGCGCGGCGGTTGCCGTCAAGACCGTGGAGGTCGAGTGGAAAACCGAAAACGGGCGCATGGTTCCGGCGGAAAAGCCCGGCGCGGAAAAGACCCTGCCCGCCGGTTTGGTGCTGACGGCGATGGGCTTTACGGGGCCGGAAACGAATTTGTTAAAGGACATGGGAATCGAATTGAACGCGCGCGGCGCAATCGCCGTCAAAGAGGGTTCCTACTCGACCAACCTGCACGGCGTATACGCGGCCGGCGACGCCCGCCGCGGCCCGAGCCTGGTCGTTTGGGCGATTTTAGAGGGACGCAAAGCCGCGCTGGAATGCCACAAGGCGTTAAACGGGTGAAAGGAATTACAATTGACAAATTACAAATTACAAATTGCGGATAAGGTGCTTTTAAACGCCGTTTATTTAAACGGCGTTTAAAAAACTTATTCGCCGCCGACGGCAAAGCCTAACGCTTTAACAAGTTCCGTCAGCGCTAGCGCGTTTTTTTTCGTTACGTCAATAAGGATTTCATCACCCGTTAAAAGGTTTACACGCAGTTTTTTCCCGCCTAAAACCTTTTGAAACGATACGCCCGCGATTACCTCTTTTTTAATCTCGATGCGTTTGTCGATTTCCTTTTGCTTGACGGTCGATGTTTGAACAAATAAGCCGCGTAATGGCACCTGTACTAAAATGACGGTTTCCCCTTTCAACGCGACAATGAAAGGCATCGGCGCGGACAGCGCGGCGGTTACCGCCGCCTTGACTGCGCCCCCAAAACTTTGCCCGTACCCTGGTTTTAGCGCAATTTTTGTTTGCACCGCGATTTCCCGCTCGTCCACAAGCCCCGCTTCTTTAATTTGCGTGAAGTTTTTAGGCTTAACGATAGTATATTGCCCCATGGCAATTTCCCTTTTACGCAGACTTTTGCCCGCGCTTTATGATAACTCTGCTAATACCGACGAGGACAAGCCCCGCGCCCAACCCGCAAAGGAACGCCGAAAGGCCGACGGGCAAACCGCTCGCGGCTTTTTCAATGATTTGCCCGACGGCCAAACAAACCGCGCCGACGGGAAACAACAATTCCGATATTTTTTTACGCATAAAATAAAGACCTCGCTTTTAGCAAATCATTTTATATTCTTATCCGATTTGTCTTTTCCCGCAAAAAAAGCCGTTGTTATCGCGACCCCAAGGCCTATCAATACCCAAGGCAAAGCCGCAGAAAAAAAATCCCGCATATATGCCGCCTCTCTAAATTATAATTGTATAGAGTGATGGGAAAATGAATTTACGGTCAAGCAAGCGTGCGTGTAAATTCATGGCGTTCGCCGCGACCTGTCCGTCCGTATTCTTACGGCGTTTCCGTCGCGGCTCGGCTGCGGCCCGCCGTTACCTATTACATTTTCCAAAACGCCTATCCCTCAAATTTTGGGGGATAGGCGTTTTGGAGCAGGTGATGGGAATCGGACCCACGCGGCCGGCTTGGGAAGCCGGAACTCTGCCATTGAGCTACACCTGCACTTATCGCTTTTTTCTTTCGGGCAGCCCGGCATGATAGCCCAACAAGAAGAAAACCGCGATGGGAAAAAGAAATATCGAATTGGTCAAACTTCAATAGGATAATTAAATTTTATCATAAAAGGATTTATAAGTCAACCGTTTGCGCGGGGATTTGCCGCTCGCGGCAGAGTTTACGCATTAAAATATTTTAGCGCAAAAGCACATAAACACCCTATGCAAATAGAGAATAAGCGTGGCAATTCCTTAAAAAGTCAACCCTTCATAAGATTTTATTTTGTTCAACTCATATTTTCACCTGCAATTTTTCTCAAAAAGACTAAATCAATCGATTTTTCGGATCATTTAAATTTTGATGCGTAAACCTTGCGGGGAGAGTATTGACAAAAAACGATTATTGGTGTACAATTTTAAATGATATGCGAAAAATCATTCTGCAAATAATAATATCGGCGTTCATATTAATCGGTCTATTTGCGTTTTCCGCTTGTATGAATGTTCCCTCTGAAACTGAGCGGCTTCATGTTTCGTATCTTGCGTCGCATGGTGGGAGCATAAGCGGTCGGGAGAGTCAAACAGTCAATGAGGGCGAGAATGCGGAAATCGTGACGGCGGTTGCGGACGCGGGATATATTTTTGCATATTGGTCGGACGGGAATACAAATGCGGCAAGACAGGATAAAGACATAACGGATACAATAAATGTAACGGCGATATTTGAGCGGCTCGTATTTACAGTTCAATACAGTGCGGGTACGGGTGGGAACATAAGCGGGCAAGCAAGCCAAACAGTCGAATATGGCGGGAATGCTATAAGTGTAACGGCGGTCGCGGATGCGGGGTGTGAGTTTATCGAATGGTCGGACGGGAATACAAACGCAGAAAGACAGGATAAAGACATAACGGGTACAATAAACGTAACGGCGATATTCGAGAGGCTCACAAAAACATTTAACTATATTTATAATAACGCAACCGGAAATAATGCGCAGAAGAGCATAACCTTACAGCGTGGAGAATTGCGGGACGCAGTGTTTTCGATCCCCGAAAAAGAACACTTTGTTTTTAACGGTTGGTATTTGGATGCGAATTTCAGTATCTGTATTGCGGATGAAGCGGGTTGCTTATTGATTGGCGATGAAATTTTTAACGACGATTCAAGCGACATTTACGCGAAATGGACGGTTGTAGAGAAAATTATTCATAAAATCTTAATGGTTTTTGTAACAGAGGTCAACGCAACACTCACTACGACGGACGGTACGAGCATAAACGTAAATTATAAGATGACCGAATTAGAGAAAAAGGTATGCGAAGCCATAGCAATTCAATTTGCCGCTTATATAAACAAAATGCTTGACGGTTTAGTAATATTTGAGGTGGACATCTATTTTACTACCGTTGCTTTGAAAAATGAGAATATTTATAATGGCGATTTTGGACCGGGCGATAATATAAGTATTGCATATTACTGTATTTCGGCGGAAGATATTCCTGAGGTCAGCGGGATGCTCGATGACTATAGAAACGTCATAACGACCTTTTGTTTTAATGATTATGACGGATTATTACACAATGCGGCAGGTTACGGAAATGAAAAATACGCAATGGTGCATTTTGAGAATGTAGTAATGCAGACATTGTTCAACGGTGACCCGCTTGAATCTTTACTCAATTTAACATACAAAGAATGGGATCATATAATGGATACCTATACGCATGAATTTACGCATTCGATAGAGCAGGGTTTGGCCGTTTATCAATTTCACAGGGCGTTAGCGGCCTATTCAAATCAAGGGATATGGGGATTAGAGCCTATAAGATTATATTTATTACACCAAGCAATAGCAGACGGCGAAAAAGTCGGTATTCCTTATGCATTCTGGAAAGACGAAATATTCACTGTAACTTACAATGCAGCCTACGGAGGATATATCGAGAGTGATTGGTTTAACGGATGGCTTGGATATAGGGAGCAACGCGTGCCAAAAGGATCTCGGGCTAACACTGTAACTGCCTTAACTATCAATAATGGTTATCGGTTTGTCGGATGGTCGGATGGGGAAACGTCCGCAACAAGAACAGATATAGACATACAGTCGGATTTAAATCTAACGGCATATTTCGAGTGCGCATCTTTTGAAGTAAATTATTTAGCGGGCGAAGGTGGGCGGATTATCGGGGAAACAACGCAAAGCGTACTATTTAGGGAACGCTCGAAAACGGTGACCGCAGTTGCCGACATGGGTTATAGATTTGTTGAATGGTCTGACGGTAAAGTGCAGGCGGAACGATATGATCTTATAGTATTAGATTCTTCCGGAAAGGTGTCCGGATTAAGCGTAACGGCAATATTTGAAAAGATTTAGTTATTGTTCAGCGACTCCCGCTTAATAAGGGGCGTCGCCTACACTTCGTGCCACTTGCAACCATCATCGGTGATGACTTGCTCAAAGTGGAAACCCATAGTATTATTTTTACAATCTGCATATTATTTTTATATTCCCGATCCCCGTTAAAATAGAGGAGCATACAAAAGGGCAAGCATTAGATAAATTCAGTTAATCCTATGGGTACGTCGCGGAATTTATGGAGGTGGCGGTTAGTTGGGTCGGACTTATGAACAACGGGAATACGGTGACGTAGTTTGTAATCGCCGAATTTGTTGTAAGCATTTACAAATAAGGCGAG
>JAISFM010000084.1 GCA_031263605.1 Clostridiales bacterium
CTAGGGTATAAAAAATTCCCCTCCCTCGGAGGGGTGCCGCCGACAGGCGGCGGGGTGGTTTCCCAAAAAACGGTACGCCGTTTTAACGGCATATATGCGAGCGAGACAAGGAAAACGAGAATTTTCGAGGGGAGCGTATTAACATACGCGACCCGAGAAAATTCAAAGTTTGACGCGGTATCGCGACGCATCTATGCCGTTAAAACAGTCCGCCGTCCACGCACAACACCTGCCCCGTCATATACCGCGCGCCGTCGCCCGCCAAAAACAGCGCGGCGGCGGCGATGTCGGCAGGCTTGCCTATTTTATTCAAGGCGGTTTTCGCGATGAACTCCCCGATTTCCTCCTTTGTAAAATCCGCGTTCATGCCGGTTTTGATCAAGCCCGGCGCGATACAGTTGACGCGCACGCCGGACGGGCCGGTCTCGCGGGCGAGAGCCTTGGTAAAGCCGATCACCGCCGCCTTGGACGCGCTGTACACGGCCTCGCAGGACGCGCCCGAAACGCCCCAAATCGAGGAAATATTGACGATACAGCCGCTTTTGCGCTCTATCATTTTGGGCAAAAAAGCGTGCGTGACGTTGAACACGCCGTGCAGGTTCACGTCCAAAACGCGCCGCCGTTCCTCGGGCGCGGTGTCCGTGAACAAGCCCCACGCGGACACGCCGGCGTTGTTCACCAGAACGTCCGCGCCGCCGAAATTGTTCCGCGCCCACGCGGCCATGCCCGACACGGCGGCGGCGTCCCGCACGTCGCAGCCGAAAATATGCGCCGACAAGCCCTCGTCAATCAATTCGGCGCGAAGTTTCCGCGCGGCGGCCTCGCTCTTGTAATAGTGAACGACAACGTTATACCCCGCGCGGGCGAATTGGCGCGCCGTTTCCGCGCCGATCCCCCGCCCCGCCCCGGTAATTAAGACTGTTTTCGCTTCTTTCATTTTTTATTTTTGTTTTGTTTTGTTTTTGGTCGGTTGGTTTTTCGGAAAACCCTTTTTATAAAAAGGGTTTTCCGAACCTTTCCCAAAAATTTTCAACATTGCTATTGATACCGTTAGGCTTGTTGCGGCGGCAACCCCTGCCAAACAAAGGTGCGCCCCTCAATAAGTCTAATAACCCTCGACCGAAATTTGTAAATCGTAAATTGTAAATTGTAAATAATTTGCGGAATTACAAGGTTTTGATAAAGTCGGCAATCCCATGCCCTATTTCGGGATCCCGCAAAGCGTACTCTATATTGGCCTCTATATACCCCGCCTTGCTGCCCAAATCGTACCGCCGCCCCGTAAATTCAAAGGCCGCCGCTTTGTCCTGCCCCGCCTGTATATTGATCGCGTCGGGCAACTGAATTTCGCCGTTCGCGGCGGGCTTTACACGCCGCAAAACGTCCAAAATATCGTTGCGGAACGCGTACCGCCCGAGGGACGCCAAGGAACTGCAAATCTCGTGTTCGGCGGGCTTTTCAATGATTTTGTCGATGATATGGGCGCGGCCGTCGGACTGAACGATACGCACGACCCCGTACTTGCCGATCTGCGCGCGCGGCACAGGCTGGACGCCGACCACCGTGCGGCCGCACCTGTCAAAACATTCCATAATCTGGCGTATCGCCGGCGTTTCCGAAAACACTACGTCGTCGCCGTTCAGCAGGGCGAAGTCGTCCTTGCCGATGAAACCCTCGCAGCACAGAACCGCGTGGCCGCTGCCCAAAGGCTCGTTTTGAATCAGAAATTCAATGTCGATTTTGGAAATCCCGCGCACCGCCTTTAAAAATTCGGTTTTCCCCGATTTTTCGAGGACGGCCTCCAACTTCGGGTCGGGCGTGAAATAGCGGCGTACCGCTTCCTTGCCGCCGCTGATCAAAATGCCGAGCCTTTCGACGCCGGACTGCTCCGCCTCCGCCACGATGTATTGCAGGGCGGGCTTGTTGACAATCGGCAGCATTTCCTTGGGCAAAGCCTTTGTGACCGGCAAAAAGCGGGTGCCGAGGCCGCCCGCGAGAATAATCGCTTTCTTGATTGCCGCATTTTTACTCATAATAAATATTCCTCAATGTAAGATGTAAGACGGTCGGATTGAGGGCTTTGCGCATAAGGCGGGTGATTTCTCCGCTTCGCTGCAAGTCTAATGACATAGGGGCGCGCGTCGTTCCTCTGCAACGGGCAAATGTTGAAAGTTTTTGAAAGGGGCTTGGGGAAAACCTTTTTCAAAAAGTTTTCCCCAAACATATTTACAACAATAGTAACCCACGCGCGAGAAACGCGCGAGAAACGCGCGACCGACCCTCTTCCCTCTTCCATCTTACATAAATCATTCCCTCTTCCCAGTTTATAACATCCTTTTAAGGTACTGTCCCGTGAAACTCTCCCCGTTCCGCGCGACTTCCTCGGGCGAGCCTTGCGCGACGACCGTGCCGCCGCCCTCGCCGCCTTCGGGGCCCAAGTCAATGATATGGTCGGCTATTTTAATCACGTCCAAATTGTGCTCGATGACCACCACCGTGTTGCCGCCCGACACAAGCCGCCGCAAAATATAGACCAGTTTATGCACGTCGGCCATGTGCAGGCCCGTCGTCGGCTCGTCCAAAATGTAAATCGTTTTGCCCGTCCCGCGTTTGGCCAATTCGGTCGCCAATTTGACGCGCTGGGCCTCGCCGCCCGACAGCGTCGTCGCGGGCTGCCCCAATTTGATATAGCCCAAACCCACGTCGTACAGCGTCCGTATCTTGCCCAAAATCGAGGGCAGGTTGGCGAAGTACTCGACCGCCTGTTCAACGGTCATGTCGAGGACGTCGTAAATGCTCTTGCCCTTGTATTTGACTTGCAGCGTTTCACGGTTGTAGCGTTTGCCGCGGCAGACCTCGCAAGGCACGTACACGTCGGGCAGGAAATGCATTTCGATTTTGATGATGCCGTCGCCGCTGCAAGCCTCGCACCGCCCGCCCTTGACGTTGAAGGAAAACCGCCCCGCCTGATAGCCGCGCTCCTTTGCGTCGGGCGTCGCGGCGAACAGTTCGCGGATCGCGTTGAACACGCCCGTATACGTGGCGGGATTGCTGCGCGGCGTGCGCCCAATCGGGCTTTGGTCGATGTCGATTACTTTGTCCAAGAACTCGAATCCGGTCACAGAACCGCAAATCCCCGCCTTTAACTTCGCGCCGTTCAGTCGGTTGGCCAAAACGGGATATAAAATCTGGTTGATCAGGCTGGATTTCCCGCTGCCCGACACGCCCGTCACGGCGGTCAAAACCCCCAGCGGTATCCGCACGTCGATGCCCTTTAAATTGTTTTGGCGCGCGCCCAGAATCTCCACGAACTGCCCGTTCGGTTTCAGGCGTTCGGCGGGCAATTCGATTTTCTTTTTGCCGGACAGGTATTCGCCCGTCACCGAACGCGGCTCGGCCACGATGTCGGCCAAGGTGCCCTGCGCGACGAGTTCGCCCCCCTCGCGCCCCGCGCCTGGCCCGATGTCCACGATGTGGTCGGCCGCGCGCATCGTGTCCTCGTCGTGCTCGACGACGATCAAAGTATTCCCCAAATCCCGCAGCCGCTTCAACGTGGACAGCAGTTTATTGTTGTCGCGCTGGTGCAAGCCGATGCTCGGCTCGTCCAAAATATAGAGGACGCCCATGAGGCCGCTGCCGATCTGCGTGGCGAGCCGGATGCGCTGCGCCTCGCCGCCCGACAGCGTCCCCGCGTTTCGGGACAAGGTGAGATAGGCCAAGCCGACGTTCAACAGGAAGGACAGCCGCGCGTCTACTTCCTTTAAAATCTGATAACTGATGATTTGCTGTTTTTCGGTTAATTTGAGCCGGTCGATAAAGTTTTTGAGGTCGGCGACCGAACGGGCGCACCATTCGGCTATATTTTGGCCGCCGACGCGCACCGCGAGGGATTCCCGTTTCAGGCGCAAGCCGCCGCAGGCCTTGCAGGGCTTGGCCACCATCAATTTTTCGATTTCGCCCTTGATGTAGTCGCTCGTGCTTTCGCGGTGCCGCCGCTCCAAATTGCGGATCAAGCCCTCGAAACTCCTGTACCCGCCGCCCGAATAATAGGTACTGTCGTATTCGACGTACAGTTTCTCGTTTTTATTGCCGTACAGGATTATGTCGATAATCTCCTGCGGCAAATCCTTCAAAGGGGTTTTCAGACTGAAATTGTAGCGCTTTGCGAGCGCGCTGAAATACATCTGCGAAATCGCGCCGGTTTCCATGACCCACCCGTTGACGTTCAAGCCCCCCTGCGCGATCGATTTCGACCAATCGGGGATCACGAGGGCGGGATCGATTTCCTGCTTGTACCCCAAGCCCGTGCAGTCGGGGCACGCGCCGAACGGGTTATTGAAACTGAACATGCGCGGCGTGACCTCCTCGATGCTCACGTCGCAGTCGGGGCAGGCGTAATTGGTATTGAACAGGACCCGCTCGCCCTCGTTGTCAACCGCGACCAGCCCGTCGGCCAATTTCAGCGCGTTCTCGACGCTGTCGGTCAGCCGCTTTTGAATGTCGGGCTTGACGACCAAGCGGTCAACGATGACGGAAATGCTGTGTTTGGTGTTTTTATCGAGTTTGATTTCCTCTTCGGACGAATAGATCGCGCCGTCCACGCGGAACCGCACATAGCCGCTGCGCTTATAGCCGTCGATTTGCTTGACGAACTCGCCCTTGCGGCCGCGCACGACCGGAGCCTCGACCATGATTTTGCGCCCCTCGCCCATCGCCATGATTTTGTCGAAGATTTGATCCACCGTGGTTTGGGAGATTTCCTTGCCGCAGACGGGGCAATGCACCGTGCCGATGTGCGCGAACAGCAGCCGCAAATAGTCGTAGATTTCGGTCACGGTGCCGACGGT
>JAISFM010000096.1 GCA_031263605.1 Clostridiales bacterium
CAAGCCGTCGTTCCCCGTATACCTGACCTTTACCCCGACTTCGCACCCGTCGTACAGGTATTGCGAATCGGCCGTCAGCGTCTTCGATACGTCCTCGTCCGCATACGAGTTCAGCATAACGTCCGCTATCTCGGCCGCCGAATCTATTTCAGGATCGGGATCGCTGCCGGTATAATCGATAATGTCCGCTCCGCAAATATAAAATTCATAGGAATAGGGCTTTGCCATCGCGCCCGCCAAGTTCTCCGGAATCCACATCTTCACGCAGAAATGGCCGCCATTCTCCAAAAAGTTCGTTTCTATGCCCAAACTCTTCAACGGCCACGTCACTTCCGTCCACTCGCCGGCCTTTAAGACGCGGATCGGCACAAGCGAGGTTTGCCCCGCGCCATACCAACCCGAACCGTCGTTCCACATTAACGCCGCCGTCAGATCGAACACGTTTGAATTGTACGCATAGAACCGTATCGCCGCGTCGCCCCAATCCGTTACGGAAAAATACTCGGACGCATTCTCGAAACCGCCGATGTTCAAGCCGTTGCCCGGGCTATTCAATTCGCCGCGATAACCGAATTTTAACGCCGCCTCTTCGTCCCCGTACAGATATTTGGGGTTGTTCGTCACCGTCTTCGATACGCCGTCGTCCGACCACGAGTTAGCCCAAGCGTCCAAAGCCGGAGTAGACGGAACAGGGCCGTTGTTGACCACGTCCATTTCGCGAATGTAGAAAGTGTACGCGTAGGGCTTTGAAAGCGTACTCGCCACGCCTGCCGACAGCCAAACCTTGAAGAGGAAATCGCCGCCGTTTTCGACAAAGTTCCCTGTTACGTTTAAATCGGCGAACGAATATGTAACCGTCGTCCATTCGAGCGCGGGCAACGCCGTCGCGCCGACCGTTTGGTCATAACCCGTTCCTTTCCACCCCGCGCCGTCGTCATACGCCATTCCTATATTTAAATCGAACAGATTGGGGTTGTACGCCCCAAAGACGACGCTGCCGCCGCTCCAATCGCCGACGCTGAAATGTTCATACGCGCTTGCAAAGCCGCCGAAATTAAACCCGTCGTCGGGGATATTGTCGTTTCCGTTATAGGTTACGGCGACCGACCTCTCGTTCGAGCCGAATTTTTTGTAATCGCGGATATACGCGGGATCCTCGGAAGCCGCGCGCGTTATGCCGTCGTCCTTATGCGAAGCAAGCAGCGCGGCGGCCGCGGGAGCCGTGTAAAATTCCGTGACGGGCGGGGTGTTGTCCGTGTCCGGGAAGCGGGTAGCGTCATAATTCGCGATATCCATTCCGCAAACATAGAAACTGTATTGATAGTTCGCCGCCCCCGCTGCGGCGGCCTCGTCCATCCACACCTTGAAAACAAAATTCCCACCGGCATTTAAGAAATCGAAATCGACGCCCAAGTTTAAAAACGACCAGGCGACCGTCGTCCATTCGCCGGCCTTTAAGACGCAACTCGGCACGTCTCCGCTTTGGCCCGCGCCCCGCCAACCGTTGACGCCGTCGTTCCACATAAGCGCGACGGTCAGATCGAACACGTTCGGATTGTAGGCGTAGAACGTCACTACGGCGTCGCTCCAATCCGTAACGCTGTAAGCCTTTCGCGCTTTCTGCGCGCCGAATCCGCCAAAGGTCCTGCCGTTGCCCACATCGTTCTTGCTCCCGTTGTAACTGACGCGGATTCCCGCTTTACTGCCTCCGAAAAGGTGCGCGGCGGACAAAGACAGACTCACCCCGTCGTCCACCCACGAGACCAGCATCGCATCGACGATATCGCCCGTCCGGAATGACACCGTAAGTTCGACGTCGGCGGCGGCCGTGGCTTTACCCTTGACCGCGCGCAGCGTCATCAAAACGGCGTACGGCAGGTCTTGGACAAACTTCGTGCCGCTGAACGGAATGTCGTGCTTTTCAAGATTGACATCGAACCAGAACAGTTCCGCGATCGAGTATGTCACCTTTTCCTGCGGCACGACCAAGGAAAGGGCGTCGTACTCCTCGGATACGTACAGCAGTTCCCTGTCGAATTCGTCCACTAAGACGATACTCAATTCCTGCGTCTTGCACGACACTCCCGCAAAGAGAACGCCGCAGAACAGGCAACTTAGGACAAATAGGGAAATCACTTTCCTGAATGCCGACATGCGTTTTTTCATAAGACGGTTACCTCCAATTACAGCATTTTTACAAAAGAATTACACAAGATGAGTTTTGGATTTTTGAGATAGGAACCGCAAAAAGGTTCTTTTCACGCTTCATATCTAAAAAGACAAAGTCAGATGTGCAATTCTTTTGTAAAAATGCTGTAAATTTCTTATTTCTTTCCGTTCCTTCGAACGGGCTTTTCCGGTCTGTCAGCCCTTTATCCCGCCTTCCGTGGTCATGCCGAAAATCGTTTTTTGCATAAAAGCGAATATAAGGATAATCGGAACGCAGGAAAGCACGACCGCCGCGAAGAATGCGGGTATACCGCCCTGCAAACTTGAAGACGCGCTTTTCAAGTAATAAATCCCCGTGGCCAACGTAGGGTTGCGCGGCAGGAACAGAAGCGGCGTCATATAATCGTTCCATGCGCCGATGAACATCCCGAGACCCATGAAGAACATGGGCGGCAATACCATCGGAAGCATGATTCGCAGAAAAACGTACAGATTGCCCGCGCCGTCGATAAACGCCGCCTCGGCGTACTCCCATGAAATGTTTTTAAAGTACGAATGCATAATCAAGCACGTATAATTGAAGCCGCTTAAAGCCGGTATCCATATCAGGTAAATTTTGTCGTTCAGGCCCAATCGGTTCACAAGCAGCAGGCTCGCGCCCGAAGTTCCGAAAATGGGGACGATTTGAATGGCAATTATAAACGAGTACAGAAAGGCGCGCCCCTTGAATTTGTATTTTGCCAACGCGTAGGCAGCGACGGTACTCGACGCGATCGAGGCAAGCGTACAGGTTACGGAGTAAAAAATGCTGTTGAACGCCATCATCAAAACGTTCGTGTTTCTGTACGATATCGAGAAAGCGTCGATATAATTCCTAAACCGCCATGTTTTAGGAAACGACAAAACGCTTTCGTTGTAATCCCTTGGCGCCTTGAAGGAATTCAGCACGACAAAAATAAAGGAGGCGAACATCCATACCGCGATTAAAAGCAGTAAAAAGTGCGCGATCGGCAGGAGGATCTTTTCCTGCCGGGTGAAAGCCCTCCAGCGCAAACGTATTCCTTTTGGAACGTCTTTCTTCTTCGTTTCCATCTTAAAACTCCACCGGCCGGATCAGTTTATTGGATATCCAACGCAAAAACAGCGTGACCGGCAAGACCACCACCGTCAAAATCATGCCGATCGCCGCCGGATAGCCCAGGGCTACGTCGGCGCCCCTCGCATAACCGATCGTGTACTTCATCATGTAGATACCGAAGTTCTCCGTGTCATAGGCGCCGTTCGTAAGCAACAGGACTCTCGAATAGTCGCCCCACGACCCCGCAAAGGACATAACCCACATAATTCCGATCGTCGACCAAATCAGAGGCACAATCAAGTAATACAACTCCTTGAAAAACCCGAGTCCCTCCAATTTCCCGTAATCGAACAAGTCCTTCGGAATCCGGCTCAGCGCACCGGTCAACAGGATGACCATTCCGCCGGAAACGCCTATCGCGGTCAAAAAAAACGCGGGCCGCGCCGTTCGCGAATTGCCCAAAAGCCCCGTCTGGAAAACGTCGAAGCCCCAATCTATGCCCAGTTTTTGACCCCACACGACGACGGGCCCGTTCGCGCCGAGAATATAGGACGTCATACCGACTATGATGACGTCGCCGATGATGCCCGGCAGGTAAAACGCGACGCGGAAAAACATATGCCCGAAGAACTTTCGGAACAAAACATAAGTGGCCAAAATTGTCAGGGGCATATCGAAGAACATGGTTTTCGCCGTGGTGATCAACGTGTTGCCTATGGCGGTTTTCACGCCGCCGCCCTCGGCGAAATCCTGTTTAACGGCGTCAAAAAACCGCGTGAAATGCTCCAAACTGAAAGCGCCCGTCGCCGAATTCCGAAAGCCCAAAAGCAAGGAACTGAAATTCACATACAGCCAAAAAACGAGGAAATGGGCCGTCGGCACCACCAACAGACAAATCACGAAGATATTATTTTTTGTTTTCCGTTTCAACATATCCGATTCCTTTTCGCCCGTAGCAGGCAATCTTATTCGCCCCTATTTGCCCATACCCGCCGAGTTCAAGTAATGTCCCCAGTTCGCTTTCACATAGGCCGCGTTGCTCTCGAACACGCTTTTTGCCGTAACGGACGCCTGCCCTCTCGAATGGGAATACGCCAAACTGCCGTACACGTACGCATCCGCTCCTTCCTTCGGAAACACACCCAAGCCCACCAATGTGCGCAACGGAGATTTAAAGGCGTCGGACGAAACCAGTTGCGAGTTGCTCGAATTTACCTTCTCGGATATCGATTTTAAATAAGCGGGATCGCCGCTCGTGTCCGGCTTGTTCACATAGGCTATCGGCAAATCGACATGCGTTTCATTTCTGTAAATCGCCATTCCGTCGTCCGAATATAAAAATTTCAAGAACAGTTTGGCGACCGTTTTCGCATTGCTGTACGAGGGTATGACGCCGAGCGTCCCGGAATAAAACGAATAAAAGTACCCGCGGCTCGCCCTGATGACCGCCACCTTGTCCGCCGTCACGCCCGCGCCGTATTTCGCGGCTATCGCGGCGTCGCTCAAAATATCGGCGTCGACGTCACTAACGATACCCGCAAGGATATTGTCGCATTCAGGGCAGGGCTGATCCTCGGCGTGACTTGCTTCGCCGGACAAATTCAGTTTGACTCCCAAAGCCGAAATAACAGGCGTCTTTATGGTAACCGCGTTGGCGATTTCGTCGGGATAATGCGCTTCCATTTCCTTGTACACCCAATCCCCTGCCGACATAAAAACCGATTTACCTAAAAGAACGCGCGCTTGGGCGGCGGTATACTCCATTTGCAAGGATCCAGATACGGCATAATCGAGATTTGCGAACTGCTGAATCACTTTAAGCGCCTCGTAAATACCACGATTTTCAAAAACCGTATACCCATTTTCCGCCGTCGTGCCCGACTCCGGTACGCAATCCCAAAAGTCCTTGTATTTGGCCGCCCCTTCGTATTGCGAGTACAGAGTATGAAAGACATACTCCCAATAGCCGCCGGTTTCCTTTCCGAAAGCGATCGGGAAAACGGCGTCCTTATCCAACGGATTCGCGGGCGCGATCGCGTCGCAGACGGCTACAAACTTATCCGTAGTCACGATGTCGTTCAACGTATATCCGAATTTAGCCAGCGCGGCAGGGTTCGCGAGCCAACCGGTCGTACCCCCTTGCCACGGAACGCCGTACAAGCCGTCAAAACCTTGCTGACGCCCGTTGTAGGAAATCCCGTCCTTGATTTCGGGACTCATACGGCTTAATATAGAGCCTCCGCTTTCCTTTTTATCCATTCCGATTGCCGGGCTGTTGTAAAAGTCGCTCAAATCCTCCAAAATACTGACGCCGTCTTTCTTCATAACCGACCGCGACCTGTCCATAAGTTCTTGGATCAGGCTGAAACCGAAGAATATATCGGTCGTGCATTTTTTTGGATTTATCATATCGTTTACGGCGTTGATCGCGTCGCCGTAACCTGTTTCGGTCACCTTGACCTCGTATCCTTCGTCCGCGTATACGGCGTTAAACTCCTTGGCCATTTCCTTGACCCACGTGTCGCCATAGCCTTGAATGACGGCCTTGACCTCGCAAACCTTGCTTTCGGGGTCGCCTTCCTTCCAAACATCCCCGCCGCAACCCGCGAACGTGAACAACGCGCAAAGCCCTACAAGCGCGCATACCGCCGCCTTTAACCGATTCTTTTTCATGACTTTTCTCCTTTTTATTTTTTGTCCCGTTTTCTATTACATAGCCGAAATCAATTGCCGCGCCTTATCCTGCTCTCCCTTTGCGAATTCCTGCAAAATATCAAGCAGTTTTATACGGCTTTCCTCCAAAACGCCGTGACCCTTATATTCGCCGCTGTAAATAGCCTCTGTATCGAGAACCGTCGTTCCGCTGTAAAGATTCTTGCCTATCCCCGAAACCACGTCCCGCGCGGTTTCGCCGCCGCCCGCCGCCGAAAGGTATTCGTTCAGCATCCAAAAATATTCGTAATCCTGTTGGCCGAGCCGCAAGTTCTCCAAACGGACGCTGCTCAGGGGCGTTTTCATGCCGTACCGAACGCCGGGATACAGCAGGATTCCCTCTCCGCCGCCGTAGCCCGCATAATGCAGATTTTCATAGGGATCCGACAACTCATTCCAATGACAGACCTGCCAATACAAAACGCCCTCGACGTTGTAATCGTATTGCATCCAACTTTGAAGCCGGATATTGATCGGTATGGATTCCGCCAAAAGGCTCGGAACCGGAGAATTGCCGACGCAGGTATACCACCACATTATGTCGCCTCGTGCCTGATGCTCATACGCCTTAGCCCTAAACACGGGGTTGTCGTACGCGAACGATATGGGGCACCACGAGGTAAGCCCGTTGCTTACGTCTAAATCGGGTTCATACGCGCTTTCGGATTTGCTGTCCACTATCATCTCGGGGTACATCTCTGACGACGGCACCATGTTAAAGATCCCCTTTAAACTGTCCGCAAGATCGGGATACTTTAAAAATTGGCTCGAATACTCCGCCAACAATTCAGTTTTAGCGGTGTGTATGCGCGCGCAGTTTTTCTTGATATTGTCGGTACGCTCGCCCGGCCACGGCTCGTCGTCCAAATAAAAGAACAACTTTTTCAAAATATCGATCTTCGTATTTCCCGCCTCTCTCAATTCGATATTTTTATTTAAAATCTTTTTGTACGTCGTTTTCAGGCCGGATATGCTCAACAAATCGCCGGGCTCCCTCTGAAAGAATTGGTTGGGTATGGCGCAAGTCGTTACTTTCGGATTTTCCGCCAGTTCCGCGACATAATCGATCCACACGTCGAGCGACGACGTATATTGCGGCGGGACGTTTTCGCAGGTCAGCCGCTTGGTCAATAAATAATCGTAATACGTCTGATAGGTCGTTTCGCCGTCGAAATTCTCGCCCTCGCCGCCCGCTATGGATCCATACCAAATATCAAACGCGCTTTTGGAATGCACCTCGTCCGGCATCGCGAGGTCATAGACCTTTAAACTGACGGGTATCGCCTTTTTGCGCGTTTTATTCAGCGTCAAGGTAAACTCGCCGGCGTATGTACCCGCAACGGCGTCGGACGGGATATGGACATCGATCCAAATGCCTTGGTTGTTCCCCTTCGTCGCAACGCTCTTTTCCCCGCCCGTTACTTCCCCGTCCTCGCGCATCTCCACCTTGTCCTCGCGGCGTATTTGATATTTATCCAATGGGACAAGCGCGTCGGGATAGTATCCGGCGGGGGCCGCCCACTCCCCGCCCGTAAACATCGGCTTGTCCACGTTGACGTACCGTTCCGCGTAAACGGAAATCCGATCCTTGGAAAAGACCTTGCCGTCCGCGCTCTTTAAATCCGCCACGCCTAAGTCGAAGTTCGTGATCTTTTGCTTCGCGGTCAGCATAATCTGCAACGACTGCGTTTCGTTTTTCATGCCGGCAAAATTCAATTCGCAGGCCGGACGGTTTTTGACTTCCTCGTCCCGCATGAATTTCTCCGTAGCCAGCGCGGCCCAAACGGTCGCCAGATCGTCCGCGGACGGCGTCGTCTTAGCGCACCCGCCGGCAAAGGCAAACGAAACCGCAAGCATCGCCGCCAACGCCGTACCCAACCACTTTTTTCTCATTGTCCTATCTCCTTTATCTGTATTTTCGGCTGTCTGTCTTATTTTTCAAACTGTTTATTCATCGGTACCCTTAAACTAAAACCTCGTGCCCCGATTGCGCGGAAGCATAGACAGCGTCCAAAATTTTCATCATTTCCACACCGTCATCCGCCGACACCTTTAAGGGCGAGCCGGTCAGCACGGCGTCCGTGAAATGGCGGATCTCGCCGGCGAACACGTCCTCGAAAGAAACTTCGACGGGAAACGCCGCCTTTACATCGGCAAGGTAACCGTTCATTTCCGTATAAAGCGAAAGCGTCGGATCGAGTTTTATCCCGCCATTTACGCCGAAGAGTTCCATCTTTCCGTAGTCTTTTTCGAGGTTCAGCGTGAAACTTGTTTCTACGTTGAGTACCATTCCGTTGTCGAAGCGTATCATTGCGGCGGCCAAATCCTCTACGTCGAAGACGTCCTTTTCGCTTTGCCCGATAGAAACCCAAGCCTTCGCGCTCTTTAAATGCGCCCTGTTTTTTAATTTTGTAAAGGTTGCGCCGTACACGGACACCGCTTTGGGGCTGCCCGCCAAATAGCGTACCAGATCGATTACGTGTACGCCGAGATCGATGAGCGGCCCGCCGCCCGAACGGCTCTTGTCCCCGAACCAACCGCCGGGACAGCCGTTGCGCCGTATGTACGCCGCTTTCGCATAATAGATCTCTCCCACGCTGCCGCCGTTTATAAAGTCCTGAACCATGGCGCAATCGCTTCCGAAACGGCGCACAAAACCGATCGTCAATATCTTTTTGTTTCTCTCCGCCGCCTTTTTCATTTCCGCCGCCTCGCGGGCGTTCATGGCCATCGGCTTTTCGCACAAAACGTGTTTCCCGGCGTTCAAGGCGGCGATCGCCGCCGGCGCGTGCGCGCTGTTCCACGTGCAAACGCTGACCGCGCCGATTTCAGGGTTCTCTTTTAACATGGCGTTGTAATCGGCATACAGCCTTTTCACGCCGTATTGTTCGCCCTTGGCCGCTAAAACCTTGGGGTCTAAATCGCAAAGCGCATAGATTTCGCAACGGGGGTCTTTTCGGTATGCGTCGAGATGTACGGCGGCGATATTCCCTGTCCCGATGATTCCTATTTTCAGTTTATCCATTTTTATTTTCCTTTTTTTATATTTTCCGTTTTTTGTGGTTTTCGAGCCGCGTTTATTGGAGGCGCCGCTTTAAAAATTTCACGGCCAATTCGATATCGTCCTCCGGCGTCTCTCCCACTTCCCTTTCGATTGTCAGGAAACCGTCGTATCCGATTTTTTTCAGCGCGGCTATATAATCCGGCCACTTTACGCCGCCTTGCCCGAGCGGCACCTCGCGGATGCACTCCCCTTTCTCGGGATCGAGATTTCCCAAACCGAAATACTCGACCGCGTAAAATTGCCGCGTATCGAAAGGATACAACTGCAAGCCGTCTTTCGCGTGCGTATGGACGATATAATCCTTTAAATTGTGCACGGCCAAAACGGGATCGTCGCCGGCGCACATCACAAGGTTGGCGGGGTCGAGGTTGACCGAAACCCCGCGGCTGCCCAAATCATCCAAAAACTCCTTTAAAACGGCGGACTTCTCGGGTCCCGTTTCCACGGCGAAGAAGCCGCCTATCGAATCCGCGAAATCCGCCAATTCCTTGCATACCTTAAACATGGATTTATATTGCGGACAGCCTTTATCGGTAGGTACGACGCCGATATGCGTCGTCACCACGTTCGCGCCAAGTTCCTTCGCAAGGGCGAGAACCCGTTTTTCTCTCTCGATCTCATACCGCGACTCCTCCGGGCGGTAGAACATTTTACAGCCGAAATCGCCGCACAGCGCGGAAAACACCAAGCCTTCGCTCTCGACGGCCTTTCCGACCTCCTTGACCTGCGCGGCCGATAAATCGACGTTTATCGTTTTCCCGCCGCCGTACGCCTGAATGCCTTGAACGCCCAACCGGGCCGCCGATTTCAACGCGTCCTTAAAATCCTTGCGGAAACTCTCGATTAAAACACCTATTTTCATTCTATACTCCTCTTTTGACCCTTTTCAGCGGTTCCTTTGCCCGCGTGAAGGGCCGTAAAATCATTTTGCGAAATACCGTATCTTGATCATCTCGTTCGTATGTCTGCCCGGCACCGAAATGTCTACGATAATCTCCACCCTGTTTTCCCTTATTTGATCCGCGCGAATCTCAAATTCAAATTCAGCGGCCGCCTGATAAAGGGTTTGCGCCATTTTATTGAACGCTCTGCCTTTGGGGAACGCGACGGTTTCGTCGGCGTACAACTTCACGTCGAACCGCTTCTGCGTGCGGCTTATTTTATTGAAAAAAAGCCGCAGCCTTACGGCCTTTGTTTCGCCCTCGGAGATAGAAGGCTCGGAACCGTAGTCTAAAACCGCGTTAAACGTAGGAAAAGAGTAAAGCGCGGCGTAAGGCCCGTATTTCATAAGTTCGTTGATTCGGGGTTTCAGCGCGAGCGTACCGTAATCCAAGCCCGCGGGCGCGGGGAAATCCGGCTCTTTTTTCAGGCTTTGCGCGGTATAAACGCAATATTTATCGTCCTTATACGAAAGATCGCACAGTTCGGAACACTTGCTTTGCTTATTTAAAAACGCAGGTATAACCTTCAAAATGCGAAGAGTCAACTCCTCGACGTCCTTCGGAACTCTGACCATGTCCGTAGCATTGACGCACATCGTCGTAATTTTGCCGTCGATTGGCTCCTGCCATTTTTTAGGGATAGAGTCGTTTCCGTTGAGGATCCCTAAAAGCGCGCCCAGCGTCGCCGCCGTGCAATCGGCGTCCTCCCCGCAATTCACCGCCGTGCAAATGCTTTTCCCGAAATCGTTTTCGCCGTACAGCCAGCCTATCAGCATAATACCGATATTGTTGGGGGCGTCCATTCCCGGCTCCGCGACGGGATACCCGCCCTCCATTCCGGCGTAGGGAGTCGATATAATACCGAAATTGCCGGGGATTTCCCGCATAAGTTTATCTCTGGCCTCCGCGAACGTAAGATTGTTTTTATACGCCTGCCGCACAAGTCCGACAGCGCGCGCCACAAGCGAGTCGGCGGGAATATACGATAACGCCGCGTCGATCAGTTTGTCCCTGTCGTTCTCTACGAAAGCCGCGCTTTGCAACGCCGCGCAAAACACCGCGCCGTTTAATCCTTCGCCGGCGTGGTCTACGACGGCGTCCTCATAGGCGTAGGCGGCGGCGATCGCAGGATTTCCCGGCGCGAGGCACGCCCATATCTCCGAACGGATGAAAGCCCCGTTGCTGTTTCCGAAAGGATTGTCTAACGCCCCGCTAAGCGGCGGCCTTAAACCCGCGCGGAGATTCCCCTTTCCCGTTCCGTATTCGAACCACTCGGGAACGATGTAGGTGAGCCAAAATTCGGCAAGGATATTGGAATCGACAAACTTCCCGTAGTATTCCACGGCGCACAGCCACACAAGTTGCAAATCGAGATCGTCGTTGGCCGGGGGATTTTTTAAAACCTCGTCGGTAAAAAAGCCGACGTTCAAAACGCCGCGCCTGAACTCAAACGGCGCGCCGAGCGCGCCTCCGATATTTTTTCCGTTATAACAGCCGAGTATCTTTCGTTTCAATTCCGAGTATGTAAGCATATACTAAAAGTATAAACTAAAAAACCCTGAATTTCAATAGTCAATTTTGCCCGATTTAGTAGGCGATTTTTACCGGTTACCCGTTATCGCTGTCCCGCTTTCCCCGATACGACGCGGGACTGCATCCGTAAATCCTCTTAAAACTTTTATAGAAATTCTTTTTATCATTGAACCCGACGTTCGCTGCAATCGTTTCCACGGAATCTTTCGTGTTTTTCAAAAGTTCGCCCGCTTTTTCAATCCTTTTGAGTTGAACCAGTTCGGTATAGGTTTTCCCGCTGTATTTTTTAACGCAACGCGAAAAATAGGCGGGGCTGTAAAAGAGATTCTTTGCGATATCGCCCGTTTGTATAGGCGCGCTGTATTCCTTCTCGATATAAGCCTCCACGTCGCGCATGATAGTGCTGAATTTTTTTATGACGTCGGCATCTTCCCTTAACGTAACATTCCGAATGGCTCTCGCGATCAATATCTGAAAATAAAAACAAATTATGTTGTCGTATTCGCCCTTTTTTCCGTCATATTCCTTTAACATAGAATGGATGACGCTTTCCGCCTCCAACAGTTCCGCGCCGAAAAAACTGACGATAGGCTTTTTCTTATCCAATCCGTTCGAATAATGATGCACAAGCAGGGAAAAAAGTTTGTTTATGTCTTCGACATGAAAGGAGCGATTGGCGAAAAACTTGGGTTTTATAAGGATGTTGAAAAACCGAATAATGCCGTCTGGGGCAAACGAATGCGTTTCGTTGACATTGACAAACAACAAATCGCCTTTCTTTACGCTGTAAGTTTCGCCGTCGATACTGTGCTTGCCCGTTCCTTCCGAGATATAAATCAACTCGATGAAGTCGTGCATATGCAACGGCTCCGCGCCTCTGTTCCAACAGGAATATATCGCTATATACTCGCCGTTGCCGATCCAGTCGTCGTTTCTATACTTTTTCATGCAATCCTCGATATTGTTATTCTCCGCCGTATTTTCATTGGGCTTGTTTCCAAACCAAACGCAAGATTTTAAACGAGAGATTTTCAGACGGGCAACACGGTATAAAATATGGGATCAAACCTCGTTACGTACAATTTTATACCGTGGCGCTCCGTTTAAAAATTATGAAAGGTTTGGAAACAAGTCTATTATAACACAAAGTATCGGATTTCGCAAACGGCGTTAATATTTTAAATTTTTTTAAACTGTTAATATTTTAAATTTTTTTAAACCACCCGAAACCTGTATAGTTTATGTTTATGATTTGCTTTACCGTCTTGCGTGAGAGGGTAGCGCCGCCCGCGAAATTGTAAAGGGGCAAGCGGTTGTATTTTTTTGCTGCGCAAAAAAATCTCCACCGTCATCTTCTTTTTGCTACGCAAAAAGTATGACCCCTTGACAATTTCGCGGTCGGTGCTTTGGACGCGCACAAGACGGTAAAGCAAAAAACCGTCAACAAATTAAAGGAGAGATTGAAAACATGAACAACGCGGTTATTTATCCCCGCTTTTCAAGCACGGGACAAAACGAAATGACTATCGAGGGGCAAATTCGGGTTTGCACAAAGTTCGCGGAAAGCCGAGGGCTTACCGTCATCGGCCTTTACGACAAGGACAAAGCGAAATCGGCTTCAAAGGAAACCGAGAAACGCAAAGATTTGCACCGTATGTTCACAGACGCCGAAACGGGGGCCTTTCAGTATATAATTGTGTATACGATGGACAGGTTCGCCCGAAACCGCAACGAGAGCGTGTTGTTTAAATCGCAGTTGGCTAAATTCGGCGTTAAGGTTTTATCCGCTACTGAGCCTATCGCGGATGACGAGGGCGGCGAACTGTACGAAATGTTTTTGGAGTGGAACGCGGAGAAATATTCGCAGAGGCTTTCCAAAGTCGTGAAAAACGGACTGACAACGGCTGTCGCGAACGGCACCTACACGGGCCAAAAGGTTCTTTACGGCTACAAACTGATTGACAGCGGCAGGCGGGGCGGCAAAGGCAGAATCATACACAAGGTCGCTATCGACGAGGAGCAAGCCCCCGTCGTGCGGTATATCTTTACCGAGTACGCGAAAGGCACGGATAAAAAAGAAATCGCCGACGCTCTGAACGCCAAAGGTTATAGAATTAAGGGCAAGCCGTTTAAGTTCAGGGCATTTGAAAATTGGCTGCCGAACGCCAAGTATACGGGCGAGTATATATTCGGCGGCAGAGAATGTAACAATACGTTCCCGCCGATTATCGGCAAGGCACTATTTGACGACGTGCAAAAGCGACTTGTCAAGAATAAAATTCTTGCGGGAGCGAACTCCGCCGTCGAGCCGTATTTACTTACGGGCAAAGCAGTTTGCGCCCGGTTGTGAAACGGCTATGGTAGCGGGCGGAGGCACAAGCAGGCTCGGCGTAAAGCATTATTATTATGTTTGCAAGAAAAAGAATAAAAACCAACGCGATAAAAAACGCGAGGACAAGAACCTTTTAGAATTGAACGTAACGCTCCAAGTCCGCAACGCTTTAAGCGACAAAGAAAACGTAAATATAGTAGCCGACAATACGGTACGCTACTATGAACCGCGCACGGGCGACGACGGAATGAAGAGCCTTGAAATACGCATTGCCGCCGCCTTGAAACAGGTCGAAGATTATACCAACGCTTTCATTATGGCTAAAAACGATTTGCTTCGAGCAAGCATTGAAACCAAAATGAGCGATATGGAAATACTCTTACGCGATTTGAAAAAGCAAAAAGCGCAGATTGCGCTTGAACGGGGACGCGTGTACAAAAAACAGGATATTCTTAACTTTGTGGCCGATATGCTACAAGGCGACCCCAACGACAAAGAGTATCAACGCAAGTTGATTGATAAATTCGTCACCCGGGTTTTCGTTTCCGACGAAGACAATACTACCGTCAGCAATATTGTGACTATTGTCAATCTGACGAACGGTCGAGAGGCGCAAGCGGAAAAGGTTACGTTAGAGGAAACCCAAAGCGCTATCGCCGACGCTTCAGGGGTTCAAACTCTATCGTCTATGGTGCGGCCGAAGGGACTTGAACCCCCACGCCTTGATGGCACCGGCTCCTAAGGCCGGCGCGTCTGCCGTTCCGCCACGGCCGCGCAATATCCCGACC
>JAISFM010000128.1 GCA_031263605.1 Clostridiales bacterium
GGCCGCCGCCATGGTTTTTTAAATAAAAAAAAAGGGGTTGCCCGCCTAAATAGTTAAATTGGTCAAATAAAGCTGGGCGGGGGAAACCGAACCCCCGGCGCCCCCCCCCCCCCCCCCCCCCCGTTGGAAGTTGGGAATTGAGGTAAAAGAAGAGGTGAGGGGCAACTAAACCTTTGACCCGTCCTCGTTTTCAAGGCCGAATAAATAATCGGTTGTCACGTCGAAAAACCGCGCGAGGCGCACGGTCGTTTCTTGGTCGGGCTCGAAATATCCCTTTTCCCACCTCGATAAATTTTGTTTGGACGTGTTCAAAATCCGCGCCAATTCCTTTTGCCCTAAATTGCGCTCCTGCCGCAGTTCTTTCAGCCGCTTCCCGAAAATTTCCATAACATATTTAGTATTTAGGTTTGCCGCAAAATTTATTTGCGCCCATTTTTAACAAAATAACATAAAGTGTGACAAATCGCTTGACAATCGCATTTAATGTGACTATAATATAGAGCATAGGCTTGTTCGGAAATCCCGCGTCGAATTTTCGAGCAAATCAAAAATTTTATGCAAAAGTCGGGATTCCGACAGGATATGCCCTTAAACGGACAGGAAATGCTTGACGAATAGGTGTCAAGCGCGTATAATAAATGGGAGTGTGCAAACCGCAATAACCCCGTAGCAACGCTATTTGTACACTCCCTAATAAATATACTTGGCATACGCATAATAAATAATAGGTTCGCCGTTAGATTTGTCGCGGGGAGCGCGGCGCGGCAAATTATAAAAACAAAAATAAAACATATAGAAAGGAAAGGTAAATAACAATGCAACAACAGACAAACACCAAAAAGATGTCATGGGTCATTTTGGGGCTCGCCGCGCTGATCGCGATCGCCGGCATCGTGTTCTTGGGTATCAAGGCCTATGACGCGAACCGAAAAGCCGCCGATTTGAGCGAAAACATCAACACGCTGAACGAGAAGTTGAATCAACTCGATTCGGCGCGGGACGCGCAGAACGCCACGGCTGGCGGCTTGCAGAGCCAAATTACCGAATTGCAAAGCCAAATTACCGAATTGTTGAGCGAAGTTACGGCGTTGACCAATCAACTCAACAGTACCGGCGGCGTCGCGAGCGGGTTGCAAAGCCAAATCGCGGCTTTGAATGAGGAAATCGCCGCCCTCGTACAGAAAATGGAAGAAATGTCCACGAAACTCCGCGCTCAAAGCATGGAGGTGACGACTCCTTTTGTGTTTGGCGTTTCGCTCGATTCTTTTGGTTTTACGGCGGGCGCGGTGACGGTTACATATACGTCGGGCGAAACGGCGGAATTGCCCTATAATTCGCCGCTCTTGAATGTCGATTTTGATTGGACAACGGGTGACGCGTCGGTTAGGTACGGCGTGCAGACGGTTGAGATAGAGGACGTGGCCGTCAGCGGCGGCGCGTTTGCCGCGCCGGCAAACGCAACGGAATTGCGGGACGCGCTGAACGATCATAGCGGTTTGCGCGCAATCTGGCTGGACAAGAATACGGCTTATGATATGAAAGGTTTGATCAATACTCAAAACAGCGACGGTACCCAACAAGATGTCGTAATCGGCAACGGCGCAACGCTTACACTCGGCGCCCCCGCGCCGAGCGGCCCATCCGGATGGGCCAATTTCCGCGGCGATACGGTTTTGTATGATGTGATATTCAACGTAACCGAGACGGGGGCGAGCAACAATGCGGCGCTTCGATTCTATAATCCCGCTACCGGCAATTTGGGCAGAAAGATCGAAGTGTATATGAACAAAGTAGCCGTAACCTCGACAAATCCGAATGAAGGTTTCGCTTACGCGGTCAATGCCTCCGACAATGTACACGCCGTGATTGAGGACTGCAATTTTGCCGGAAGTACAAAAAATACGGTTCTGGCGAGTATTCACAGCGCGGTCGAAATCAAAAACAGTACAATCGGCACGGGTACTTGGGGCGCCGTCAGTATCGCCCATGGCGGTGCCGCCGACTATCAAAGTGACGATACGGCGGTAACGATCGACGCCGCCACGGTTGCTAAACTTGCGGGCGGCGCGGCGGTTTATTTGGATAACGACGATACAAATCACAACAACACAATCACCTTACGGGGCGTCGGAATCGGCGGGGCGGACGTTGTTTTGAACAAAACAAACGCCGTTTGGTCAAAGAGTTAGATCGGGTTCTTAAACGTTTTATAAATGGCTTGTGTACGAACACCCCGCCCGGATTCCGGATGGGGCGTTTTGTCGTTTCAATCGCCCGTGCCGGGAGTGGGCAAATAGCGTTGCAAGTCATTGCGAGGAGCGAACGCAGTGAGCGACGAAGCAATCTCTATATAAAAAGGCGCGTTTCGTGCTTTATAGAGATTGCCGCGTCGCGCGATCTGCGCTCCTCGCAATAGACTTGTTGCGAAATTAAGGCGCGAGATGATAGGCGAGGGATTTTTACCCGCTTTACACACGAAAAGACCCGCATAGCGTCCGCGCAGTATTTCGCTACAAGTCTAATGATTTGCAGCGGAATTAAAAGACGCGCAAGGCCGCCGCAAGTTAATTCCACTACAAGTCTAACGACTTGCCGCCGGAGCGTACCTGCCGCATGGCCGATTTTCCCTCAAAACAAATATATCGGTCAAACCCGGCGTATAGATATATCGGCAGGCTTGCCGCCTAACCAAACATGAGATTTAAAAGGATCCGTTTTAAAATCATGGAAGGTTAGGCGGCAAGTCCGGTGTTTGCCGGAGACGGAAACGCCGTCATGAATGCCGGAGGAGTGTACAAACAGCGTTGCTACCGGTCATTGCGAGGAGCGCGACACGCGACGCGGCAATCTCTACAAAACATGAAACGCACCTTTTTATATAGAGATTGGCAACAATGGACGCTTATCGCTGTCCTCCTCGCAAGGCCGAGCCGTGCTCATGAGCGACGCGGTTTGTACACTCCTTGAATACCGTGAGGAGCAGGGGCATGAAAAAGGCAAGATTGTTTTTGTTGGCAACAGGCCTATCGGCGGTTGCGCTTTTTGTTTTCGGCGGCTGTTCGTATAGTTACGGCGACAGGGTAACCGCGGAAAACAGCGGCGAGATTTATTTGGCAATCTTCGGGAACGAGTTCGCCAAAGATTTAAAGATACCCGGCATTCATATTTCCCATGATGAAATCGACCCGGCGGGCGATGGGAAAAAATACAAACTGCTGCTCTTTTTCGAGGACTATGTTGGCAACATCGATGTTGACAGAGCGTTTGAAATAAGGAAATTAGCCGTTGAACGCGGGTATTGGGCCCTTTTGTACAGCAACGACGCCGAAAAGGTGAAAAGATATGTGAATAAATTCGGCAAAGGAATCAATACCGCCGACATATCGGCGCAGACGCATATAGCGGGGTACCTGCTGCATTACGATAATCGGCAATTTTTTAACGGGACGCCGATATATTATGTTACCGCCTCGAAGAATTACAGCAGGGCGGCCGAACTGAACGGCATGGTCAAAAACGCGTTTTTCGACATGATAGAGAGGCGGTTTGAGGAAATCAAATAGGGGATCAACGCGGCAAGCGCTATATAAAGAGCGGCGTTTCGTGTCCGGTAGAGATTGCTTCGTCGCGCTTCGCGCTCCTCGCAATGACACGCAGGGCGTTCGCGCTCCTCGCAATGACATCGGTTGGGATTATGCACTCACGGAAAGAATGACGGGAGTTAAACGAATATGCGGGAGATTTCTCGACTTCGTTCAGATCGTGACAGGACAGTCCACAGTGCACAGTTAAGGATAAAGGACTCTGCGCATAAGGTGGGAGATTTCTCGACTTCGCTCGAAATGACATGGGATTGCGCATTCGGAATGAGAGAGGAAAGCGCGCGGGCGTTCCTCTGTTCGGTAGGGATTGCTT
>JAISFM010000153.1 GCA_031263605.1 Clostridiales bacterium
CGGCGTACTCGCCCTGTCCGTCGGCGCGGTCTTTTTGAACGCGGCGATCCCCGCCGACGCGGCGGCGGGCGGCTACGCGTGGTCGGAAAGCGCGGCGTTCGCCCCCGATTTAGGGCCGTCGGCCGAAATGGGGGAGGATGGGCTGCGAATTCTGATCCTCACCGACCAACATTATACGCGCGTGTTCGGCGACGGCAAAACCGACCGCCTCGCGGACGCTTTGATACGGGACGAGCGGCCGGATTTGATTTTGCTGCTGGGCGACCAATGCTTTACGCCGTTCAACCGTTCCGCTTATAAACGCCTTATCGCGTTTATGGACGCGCGGAAAATCCCATGGGCGGCGATCTTCGGCAACCACGACGAGCAGGGCAAAGCGACAAAAAACCTGTTGGCGGACATGCTGTCGAAATCCGAATATTGTTTGTTCCGGTACGGGCCGAATAATATCGGCGGCGCGGGCAATTACTTTGTCCGTTTGACGAGCGGCGGGCGGGACGTCCACACCCTTTATTTTTTGGATTCCACGGTTAAAAAGGACGGGCATTACCAGCCGCCGACCGAGGGGCAGGTCCGTTGGTACGAATGGGCGGTACGCGGCATGGCAGCCGAGGCGGGCGGGGTCGTCCCCTCTACGCTGCTGATCCATATCCCGCTGCCCGAATACGCGGCCGCATACGACGCGGCGGCGGCAAACGGGGGCGTCGTTTACGGGCAGCGGAGGGAAAAGGAATGCGCGTCCGACGTCAATTCCGGCCTGTTTGAAAAGATCGGGGGTTTAGGCTCGACGAAAGGCGTCTTTTGCGGCCACGACCATGTCAACGATTATTCGGTGATGCACGAGGGGGTTCGGCTGACTTACGCGCTGTCGTCGGGATTCGGCTCCTACGGCGACAGAAACGTCAAGGGCGGGACGGTTTTGACGGTGCGCCCCGACGGGGCGACGGAACAGGCACAGGTCTTTTTTAAAGGGTAGGAAACCGCGATTAAGGCTATCCGCAAAAAGCGCGCCCATATTAGAACCTGTATTCACAGAACGAAACACATCTTTTCGGGTCTTTTCGCGCCCGTCCGCGTTCTTTTTCCTCGTCGTAGCGTTGCTGCGGCTTCGGAAAAACGCCTTGACGGACACAAAAACCCCTCAAAAATATGTTGTTTCTTATCTGTGAATACAGGTTCTTAAACGGAAAGGCGGTCGGCGTTGACACAAAGGTATGCCGTAGTACCGTCCTGTCGCGCGGGGACAATCAACGGTTGCCTGTGCGGTATCGATATGTATTTTTCAAATAAAGCAAATGGGACAAACCCGTTCCCGCAAAATGGAAAACAGGGGGAAAGCAGGGTTGAACTTGTTATAGCGGATAGCGCGGAATACAAGGAAACGACTTGCAAAAATTTTTACTTTTGCTTCAAGGTAAGCAAGCAAAGCGACGGGTGGCAGTTCCGCGCAATGGACTACGTCGAATATAACGCGGCGCTTGGCAGGCAGGTCGTTTATACGGGAGATATAAAGGACTACGAGGAAGCGAAAGAAACGTATAGAGGGCATAGCGTATGCGACCCGTTTTTAAGGCCGTACGAGCCCGCGGTTTTGGTACACAGCACAACGCCGAACGGCTATACGCAAATCATAAAGGACGGCGCGTTAAAGTCGTGGAACAGAATCAAAAATGAAAACCGTATCGGCGAAGAAAATCCCATAGGGAGGTTGTTGGGCGACCCCGAGGATTTCAGGGAATATGTTATGCTTGGGGGGCTTGGGTTTTGGAGCGAAATAGTGGTAAGTTCCAAACAAAAAGGATATATTTGCATGGACGCGGATTGCGAATATACGGCGGGCGCGAGATTTTATTTTGACGCGTTAACGCTGATAAAAGAAAATTTACTTGTCCGCGACGGAATGCATTATAAAGTGAAAGGCGAATTGCCGTTGAGGTACGCGCTGTTTTGCGCCGCGGCGGGGAATATTATTATAAGCGGCAAGATCACCCCAAGGGCTTTTGCGAGCGCGGCCGATGAAGCGTTCGCGCAAACGGAAAAGGCGGCAAATCTTTTTTCATATCGTCAAAAATAATCATATAACCCTTATTCCTTACTTATAAAATGCTCTATGCTATCCGACATGCTTTCTATTTTATCCTTTATAAAAGCGGGGTAAATTGTTAAATTTTTTATTTCGTTTATCGTTCGCCACTCTAACAAGACTTTGCAATTATCTTTGTGCGATTCAAAATAATGATCGGGCAAATCGCCGTCGTTTTTTAATTTGATTAAATAATAGAACGCTACCGTATGCGCGTCTTTTTTGCCCCGTGTCCAAAAAATCTCCTCAACCCAAACGAGGCGGTTTACTATAATATCCGCGCCCGTTTCTTCTTTGTATTCTCTTATAAGCGCTTCTTCGGACGTTTCGCCCACTTTAACGTGCCCTCCGGGCAAAGCATACTCGTTCCCGCCCTTTTCTCTTTGAACGAAAATCTTATCGCCCCTTATGAGTACGCCCGCAGTCCTGAAACTGCAAACGCCGCGTTCGTCCGAAAACAGCCAATCCCTTTCCATTTTGTCAGTTTACCATAAACCGACGCAAAAATCAAACCAAATGTACGCCCCCCACCAAACGCGAGCGTTAAATAAAGGTATAAAACGGGTGTTAAATCCTCATAATAGACTTGTTGCGGAATTAAAAGGCGAGCGGAATTGCGATGGATTTTGCGGCAAACAAAGATAAAAATTGATGATTGCAACAACGCTGCTATCGAAATTTTTATCAAAGTTTGCCACAAAAAGACGCGCAAGGCCGCCGCAAGTTAATTTCGCAACAAGTCTAATAAGAGAAAGCGTTCAACGCTTTTTTACCGGAGGAGATTTTAACGGTGAAAGATTTACGGTGTTCTTTGGACAACTGCTCGCACAACAAGGGGTTTATGTGCCGCGCGCGGCATATTCTGGTGACGGAGGAAGCGGACTGCGCGTCCTACAAACCCGAATTCGAGCGGGAAAGCGACGACAACATCATGTTCGAGGCGGGCATGGAGGGCTTTTCCCAGACGCTGGACGGCCCGAAGATTCATTGTTCCGCCGACAGTTGCGTTTTCAACAAATCGGAAAAATGCGAGGCCAACGGCGTCAGCGTTTTGAGCGAGGCGCGGGAACCGGTTTGCGCCACGTTTGCGTTGAAATAGGACGCCCCGCGCTTGCTGCCGCGAGGCGGCGGATAGAAAAACAGCAGAACTTGCGGCGGCCTTTCGCCTTTTATTTTCGCAAGGGGCCTGTGTATAGTTTAATCGGACGGTTTATTTTGTGCGCCGTCCGATTTTTCCGTTTGAAGCCGGACCGGTTTTTTTATCGCGCTTGCCTTTTGACGGGCATAGCGCGAGAAAAAGGCCCGTTTAATCATTTAGCGGTTTCCGGTTCGGGGCCTTTGATAGTTCGGGTTTTTTATCTTGATCCACGCCTCGGCGCGCCGCCCGGGGAAATACTGCCCGTCCGACCGTTTGGCGACAATCCCTTCTAAATTTTCCCGCGCGGCCGCTTGGAACAACGCTTTGCCCGCCGACGGGAAAACGTCGGTCAATTCGATATTGGCGAAATTCGCGCCGGCGAATAACCTTTCCAATACCTTGCGCCGCTCTTGCCAAGGCCGCTCTGTCAGGGTTTTGCCGTCCGACGCCAAAAGATCGAAAACGGCATAGCGGACGGGGGTTTCCTTTAAAAACCGCGCGGACGGTTTTTCGACCCGGTCGCGTTTTAGCAAACGATAGAAATCGGGCCGTCCGTCCGCGTTCAGCGCGATAATTTCGCCGTCCAAAACAACTTTGCGGTTTAAGTTTTTTAATTCGGCGGCGATTTCGGTATAGGTATTCGTTCGCCCGTGCCCCCGGCGGTTGACAAGGCGCGCGTCCCCGTCCCCGCAATAGGCCAGCATCCTCACGCCGTCGAATTTCAATTCAAAAACATAATCAGGGCTGTCGAACGCTTTTTCCGCCCTCGACAGCAGCATCGGTTTAAATTCCATAGGGGGAAGCGGAGTACCGCGGCGCGACGGATTTCATTTCTATAACAGTATGCCACACTTTTCCAAAATTACAGCCTTTTTTATAAAGCGGCGAAACTTCTTTGTATGAACTTTCGACTTTATTTGCGGTAAAACGCAATCGGTTTAATCAAATGCGCTTATTCAAGAGAACGAGCGGCGGCGGGAAGTATTGAAAACCGCGTTGCTCATGAACACGGCTCGGCCTTGCGCGGAGGACAGCGATTAGCGTCCAGTGTTGCCAATCTCTGTATAAAAATGTGCGTTTCGTGTTTTGTAGAGATTGCCGCGTCGCGCTGCGCGCTCCTCGCAATGACTTCGGCCGTTGCGCTCGCAACAGAGTTGCAGCGGAATTAAAAGGCGGGCGGAATTGCGCCGGATTTTTGCGGCAAACCGAATGACAGAGGGCAGCGCGTTCGGAATGAGAGAGAAAAGCGCGGGGCGTTCCGGTGGTTGGTAGAGATTGCCGCGTCGCGCTTCGCGCTCCTCGCAATGACAACGGGGCGTTTGCGCTCCTCGCAATGACCCCGTATTCATTTCGCTGCAAGTCTAATGACCGGTAATAGTTTGTACACTCCCCACCGTAAAACACTGGCGTAAAATAAAGTAATATGATATACTATTGCCATTAAACGACATTTTTCTCATGTTGACCCGTCAAGGCGGGTCTATAAGAAGAAAACAATCCGGCTCCAAGCGGAAAATCGGACAGAGCACATAAAAGAATGTTCGTACCGGATCGATACCCCGCGGCTTGCGCGTTGACGTTCGCAGAGCCCGTCCCCCGATTGGACGTTACCAAACAAAAATAGAGTACATAAGGAGAATACATACAATGGCAACGGCAACCCCTATTCATGTGACGCCCCGTCCCGACGGGAAATGGCAGGTCATCAGAGGCGGCGGCGAAAAAGCGTCGGCCGTGACCGACACCCAAGCCGAAGCGATCGAAATCGCGAAAGGGTACTCCCACAACGACGGCGCGCAGGTCATCGTCCACGGCCGCGGCGGCAAAATCCGCAAAAGTTGGTAAGAAAGGCTTGATAGTATAGCCCCCCCTTTCCGGAAACCCGTCCAAACCGGCGGGTCTTTTTGCATGGCACGGCGGCACGGGGGAAGTGAGAATCGAGAAATGTTGGAATTTAGTGGTTAGTGATTAGTGTCGGTCGGGGGATGTTTGCGCGGGGAAACCACCCCGTAGCCTGTCGGCGGCATCCCTCCGAGGGAGGGGAATAGAGAAGTGAGAATTGAAAATTGAAAATTGAGAAGTGTCGGTCGGGGGATGTTTGCGCGCGGGGCGTTCCTGTGTTTGGTAGAGATTGCCGCGTCGCGCTTTGCGCTCCTCGCAATGACGAAGCGTTCCTGTGTTTGTTTGCTTACCGTTTATCTTTTACTTCTTACCTCTTACCTTGTTATCTTTACACCTTTCCCTCTCCCCTTTTCTCCCAAATTCTCAATTAAAAAATATTTCGGTACCTGCGCAAAAACAGTTGACAAAGTATTTAGGTATCTGTTATAATATAGTTAGGTACCGATAAATAGGTGCCTAAATAAAAAGGAGGGACATTATTATGTCTAAACAAACTAAGGAACTGTACGAAAAACTGATGCGGCTGCAACGGATTTTGCGCCGCTTCCAATTCCACACCAAAATCGCCAACGGGCCCATGAGCGACACGGCGCAAGGGCAGGGCAGGGTCATGGCTATCCTGAAAATGCGCCCCGAAATAAGTGTGGGCGACCTGGCCTATTTGTTGGGGATACGCGCGTCCTCGCTGAACGAACTCCTCAACCGGCTGGAAAAGGGCGGCTATATCACCCGGACGGCCTCGGAGGAGGACAAGCGCGTCGTCATCGTGCGCCTGACCGAAAAGGGCAAAAACGAGGAACTGCCCGACACCGGCGTCGAATCCATGTTCGATTGCCTGAACGAGGGCGAACGCAAAACCCTTGGGGAATACCTCGACCGGATTTTGGCCGCGCTGAAGGACAAGGTGGGCGACGAGCGCGACGATTTCGACCTGATGAAGGCCTTGCGGCAACGCAAGGGCGAACAATTCGGGCGCGACTTCGAGCGTTTCGGCAGAGGCGTAGAACGGTTCGGCGAGGACTTTGAGCGCAAAATGCGCGGGTTCTTCGACGGCTTTCACGGGGGAGAGGATGCCGATTGCGCGGAGGATCCCGACGACGGCGCAGAGGCCGGCGAAAAGCGCGGCGATAACGACGGCGAAGGGCAGGACGACGGCGGCAAAGTGGATTAAGGTTTTTTGAAGGGGGGGGCGGCATGAGCGGGGCTGTAATGGCGCGGAAAAAATCCCGCGCTGTCCCGCATGCTGCCGATGACCTATTGCTTGGATTTGTGCCGCGCGGTCGTTTGCGCGGGGGCGCCGGAATACGCCGACGTAGTACTGTTCGACCCGTGGGTCAATTTCGCCGCGATAGCGGGCTTGACGGCGGTGTTTTTGGTTTTAGGCGCGTTCTTTTTTGCGAGGGCGGCAAAGAAGAAATAGTAATTTTGCGATAAACGGATCGGACGGCCGATAAAACCCGTTTCGCGCGTTTGCCGAAACAAAAAAAATGTGGTATAATTTATGCGTCGGTTTGCAAGGCGGCACGCGCCGTTCGATGAGGACCGGCGCGTAAATTTTTTTAACGGGCGTTTTCTTAACGTATGCCCGCCGAAAAAAACAAGCGCGCAAATCTTTTATTGGGGTGTAGCCAAGCGGTAAGGCACGGGACTTTGACTCCCGCATTCGTAGGTTCAAATCCTCCCACCCCAGCCAGATTGATCAAGCGAAACCCGGTTGCAAACCGAGCGAAACGCCCAGTTCAAGCGATATGCGGAAATGCGGAAATATGAGTTGTCCCTAACCTCTTTGGGGCCGTTGCGGGATGGATTATTTTTGCGGCGTATGCATAAGCCGGAGTTGTTTTGCCAACCGTTCTTTGATTTGGCCTACAAAGCCTTGCGGGCTTAGGACTTTTACGGTGGGGCCGAAAGACAGTATCCGAATGAGCAATTCCGTTTCATCCGCAATATCGTAAGAGAGTTGGCAGGTATAAATACCGCGATCGGGGTCATATTCGGTTTTGCGGTCAAAAGAGGCGAATTGCAACAGGAAACGTTCCAACGCATTCCGCTCCTTCGTGATTTCAAGCGTTATCGGCGGATTGGCATTCGGTTCTGTGAACAATTTGCGCACGATTTCCGGCGGCGCGCGGTGCGGCAAGCCCGACGGCTCAACCGAAACGATTCTGCCGAGATTTAAGGTTACTTTATTCAATTTTTGCGTTTTGGCGTTGAATGCGGCGCACAGCAGGCGGAATTTATCGTTAAGAGATGAATAACTTAATTTGAACGGGTGATAGGCGCGTTGCGACCGCCCGACCCTTTCGCTGTGATAAACGATTGCGACGGGATACTTGTTTTTGCAGGCTTTTAGCAGTTCACGGAAGTTGGCGATATAAGCCGGGTCGCCGTAAGGGTCTCCGTCAAGGTGGCGGTCAACGGAAATAAAATCGCCCGCGTCAAAGGCGGGGGCGACGCCGCTTAACGCCCGCGCCAGCGTCGCCAGAGTTTCATCGCTTAAAAACAACCTTATGCGCGGGTCGGACAATAACGCTTTCAGCCACGATAATTCAAGTTGCGTCAGCGGCCGGATCGGCTGCGCGTCCAATTTTGAATAGTATAAATCGCCGCGCTTTTCCAGAAAGTTCCAGTCGCCGTCCAAAAGTTCGGGCAACAGGTGGAATGCCGTCTCGGAAAAACCGTGTTCGCTTACGACGGCGTCGATATCTTTTTTGGAGACGCCGCCGCCGGCGCGCTTAACAATACGCGAAACTATGCCGTAGTAGCAGCCGTACAGTTCGGAAAACAGTTTACTCATCGCCCGCCTCCTCCCGTATCCCGTACATCTCGGCCATGCGGCGGATATCGGCGGCCAGTTTTTTTTCAAGCCGGTCGGTCGATTCAAAAGATATAAGTCTGCCGATAAAAGTTTTTACCCACGGCATCGCTTCGTTAGCGTCGAATATATCCTTGGAAAACTTAAAAGTATTGTCGCCGACGCGCTCGAACGCGCCGCCGCGCCCTTCCTTGTTTATCCTGCTTATAATATGCTTTTCACGGTTCTCGTCGATGCGCAGGGTCATAGAAAACCCCCTTTCGTTCCTTGAATCGCCGTCGAATGAAACGCCCCAGACCCTGCCGATGTTTCGGGAGAGGGATTCCTGTATTTCCATATAGTTTTCGACCGGTTCTAAGGCCGCGACGGATTTGATTGCGTCGAGGCGGTAGGTTGAAAACCTGCGGGAGGCGGGGAGGTACGCGCAAAGGTAGCGGCGGCCGCTCCAAAAACTGCACAGGATTTTTGCGGGCACGACTCTGTTTTTTACCGGTTTCCCGCTTTTTGCGCCGACGAGTACGGCCTCGATTTCTTTATGTTCGCGCAGGGCGTCCAGAATATCGAAAAGGATTCCGTCTTCAAGCGTGTGCGCTATGTAATGGTGCTTGAACACGAATAAATCGTTTTCACAGCCGGTATTGTCCAAGATATAGTCGCCGATTATGCCCAAGGCGCCGCTTTGGAAAAATTTGACGGCGTCCAAGATTTCGTCGTCTAAATTTACGGTGTTTTTTGATAGGCTGTAACGGAACGCTTTGCCGTTCTTTTCTTTGGTCAGAATGCCCAATCCCGCGTACTCGGCGCACTTGCCGCGCACGGTTTGCAGGTCAAAGAAGTTGCCGCTTTTAGCCGATATTTCATCGGTCAATTCGTCCGCCGACTTATCGCCGGTTTGCAACGCGTCCAAAATGTAAAAGTGCAGCATAATATCGTTGCCTGTGAAACTCTTGCTTTTCCACGCCGCGAATAAAGGGTTGGCGGGGATTTTTCCGCAATCCGCGGAAACGAACGAAACCTTACTGCCGCCGGCATAAGCCCATTTGAAGTTTTCGCCTAAATAACTTTCGCAGCGGCGTTTTTCGTTATCGTATGTGCGGGCGGATTTCAATGAAAAATCATCGCGCGCCTTAAACCCGTATATGTAAAAGTCGCGCATAAAGTCTCTGATTTTATTGAAGTTTTTAATGAGTTCCGAAAATTCCGCCATAGCGTACAACCTCGAACTATGCGTACATATTGTATCAAAAAAACGCGCGCAAGTCAAAGTAACGGAAGGCTCGCAAACTTTTTTATACGCAAAACCGTGTTTTTCGGGTTTTCGCAAACTTTTCTATTCGGTAATTATAGATCGGGCTTGATATAATGGCGGTATAATCAAAACGATCAAACGGAGGGCAAAAGCAATGTTCACGGTAAAAAACAAAAAAATGAAGTTTCCGATTAAGGCTTGGCTTAAAAACAGAAGCCAAACGGAAGAGGGGTGTTTGGAGCAGGCCATGCGCCTTGCCGAGATGCCGTTTTTACATAAATGGGTCGCCCTTATGCCCGACGCGCATGTCGGAATGGGAATGCCTATCGGCGGCGTTATCGCTGCGAAAGGCGTTGTAATCCCGAACGCGGTCGGCGTCGATATCGGGTGCGGCATGGCTTATGCGGGGACGGATATCAGGGTTGCGGAGGTACGGGGAATCGCCACAGGCAACGGGCCGTTCATGCAGGCCCTTGTGGGGGATATACTCCGCAACATTCCGGTCGGCTTTAACCGCCATAAGACAAAACAGGCTTGCGCCGCTTTGGACAAGGCGGCCGCCGAGGCGGATAAATACGCGGCGAACCCCGAACTTGCCCGGGAGATAGAAAACGGATACTATCAAGCCGGAACGTTGGGCGGCGGCAATCATTTTATCGAAATTCAGGAATCCGACGACGGATTTTTGGGAATCATGATCCATTCGGGCAGCCGCAACTTCGGAAAGCAAATATGCGACTATTATCATAAAGCCGCCCGCGCGCTCAACGAAAAGTGGTACGCGCCTATTCCCGACGAATGGCGGCTGGCGTTCTTGCCGATCGACAGCAAGGAAGGGAAACAATATATCGACTGGATGAATCTTGCGCTTGACTTTGCCTATGAAAACCGCGCGTTGATGTTGAAGGCGACGCAAAACATACTGGACAGGATGATGCAAAAATACGCGCATGCCGACTATAAGTATACGGACGAGATTAACTGCCACCACAATTACGCCGCTATCGAGCATCATTATGACGCGAACGTCTGGGTTCACCGTAAGGGCGCGACAAGGGCGAGAGCGGGCGAGAGGGCTGTAATCCCCGGAGCGATGGGCTCTTACAGTTATATCGTCGAGGGATTAGGGAATGCGGAAAGTTTTTGTTCGAGTTCTCACGGCGCGGGCAGGCGGTATTCCCGTAAGGGCGCGACGGAAGCGTTTACGGCCGAACAGGTACTGCGCGACTTAAAGGGGCAAGGCGTTGTGTTGGGCAAAAACAACAAAGCCGACGTCGCCGAAGAAAGCCGCTTCGCGTACAAGGACATAGACGAAGTTATGAGCAATCAAAAAGACCTCGTTAAAGCCGTAACGCGCTTGAAAACCGTGGGCGTCGTAAAGGGCTGACAAAGCGTACTAAGGGCTTTAAAACCCTAAAATACATCTGTTATTATCCTATACGGACGGTTTCTATGCCGTCGTGGTGCCCTTCGTCTCTGACCGTCGGGTATGCCGGATAGTAATAGGCCCCCGCGGTTGGGATTACCGCTCCGAGACAGTATGCGGGTTCGATTCCCGCGCCAAGTAATTGGATGTTGGCAACAGAAAGCGGCCTGATAAGCCACAGTATTTGAAACTGTTCAAGGAAAACCGGATTTGAAGCAAGGGCTTCCGGCGCGTTCGCCAAAGCGGGCAATGCCCGTAGCGGCGATGCGCGCGGCGGCTTTCTTGTCCGCGGCGCGGGGATACCGTTCGGCAAACCTTAAACCCATAACGCTTTTTACGAAAGGCGCACGCCGGATAAGGCCGCCCGAACTCAACCGCCGCCCCACAAAAAAGGCGCGGAAGCCTTTGCGGAAAATCTTATTCAAACACAAAAACAACAAAAAAACAAATTTAGGAGAAGCGGAGAAATGAAAATCATCATCCATCAAAACGAGCGCGGTTTCTTATTCAAGAACGGTACATACAAGAGGATGCTGCAACCCGGCAAAAACAAGGTAAATACTTTTTTAGGCGAGACCTTTGTGCGCGTCGGTTTGGACAAACCGGTTAAGGTCGCCGGTACGGATACGGAGATTTTAATGCGGGACGCGGAGTTTGCCGCAAGCGTGTTAAAGGTTGACGTCCCCGACGGCTGTTTCGGCGCGGTTTTCAAGGACAACTGCATCAAGGACATCTATAAGGCGGGTAGTCATGTCTTTTTCAACCTCTACGGCAACCTGTCTTTCAAATTGATCGACATTTCCAAGGTGGAGGTTGAGGACCTGACCCCTTCGCAGATTGACAGCCTGCCGAAAGGCCTTTACAAAAAGATTGTCGTTGCCGAGGGCGAGGTGGGTTTGTTAAATCTTGACGGTAAGTTTGTCCGTGAACTGAAAGCGGGCGCGTACTGCTTTTGGGATGCTTATACCGCCGTAACTTGCGAGAAGGTCGATTTGCGCTCTCAGGAACTGGAAATTAACGGTCAAGAGATTTTGACCGCCGATAAGGTATCTTTGCGCGTAAACTTTATCGCGAACTACCGCGTCACGGACGCCGTTAAAATCACCGGAGAGGTCAAGAACTACAAGGAGCGCATCTATACGGTTACGCAACTGGCTTTGCGCGAGTATATCGGCAAGTTCCGTTTCGACGAACTTTTGGAACAGAAAGAGAATATCGCGTCAAGCGTTTTGACCCAACTTCAAGCAAAGTTCGGCGAATATTGCGTTGAGTTTACGGGCGCGGGCTTAAAGGACATCGTCCTGCCCGGCGAGATTCGGGACATCATGAACACCGTTCTGATTGCCGAGAAAAACGCTCAAGCCAACGTTATCGCCCGTCGCGAGGAGGTCGCGTCCACCCGGAGTTTGCTTAACACGGCCAAACTTTTGGACGAAAACGCCACGCTTTACAGGTTAAAGGAAATGGAATATTTAGAAAAAATCTGCGACAAGGTCGGCACAATCTCCGTCGGCGGCGGCAGCCTCTTAACCGAACTTCAAAAAATCGTCGGCGCGCCCCGGGCTAAATAGGCTTGCGGCGAAAATGAATCACCCTGCGGCAAGACCGCGAGGAATTTACCCGGAGAGATTAAAAGGTAAGCGGAAAGACGCCCAAAGGCCGCCCGCGAAAATGTCCGCGCCGCGAGGTCGGGAGTGGACAAATAGCGATGATACTGGGTCATCGCGAGGAGCGAACGCAGTGAGCGACGAAGCAATCTCTATATAAAAAGGCGCGTTTCGTGTTTTGTAGAGATTGCCGCGTCGCGCGTCGCGCTCCTCGCAATGACTTGCCGTGTTTACAATCAACGCGGTTTGTACACCACTCCCGTGAGGTTAACAGTTTCTACACCCGCGAGGTTAAAATCGTTTGACGGCGGGCGAATTTTAGTATATAATATTTATATCCTGCAAACGGAGGGTCTTATCATGCGTGTGCAAAATTTGGAAAATTTAATAGTTTAGAACGGTAAAATCGTACTCTTGATAGGAGCCGCGGTTTTTCGCCGCGGCTTTTTTAATGTCTAAAACGGGAATATTCCTTTTTACGGCTTGTCTGTTAATCCGCCGCGGCTTTGGCGATTTTTAGGCAAGCCGTTTTCATATGTCAATAAAAAAGGAATTTATGAATACAAATAACAAATTGACTATCGTCTCGGACGATAAAAACTGGATGGAGGGCAGCGCGGTAAATCAAGCCCGTGAGGTTTGCAATCTTGACGGGGTTCAAGCCGTGTTCGCTATGCCCGACCTTCACGCGGGCAAAACGCCCGTAGGGGTAGTCGTCATCACAAAGGGCAAAATCTACCCTCATTTAATCGGCTCGGATATCGGTTGCGGAATGAGTATATTCTCGACCGGCGTCGAGAGCAAAAGAATCAAAACGGACAGGTGGGTTAGCCGCCTTAACACGATCAAAACCTTGGCGGCGGTTCCGAATAGCGAATACCGTTTCGATTGCCCGATACCGGATTTCGGAAGCATAGGCTCCGGCAACCATTTCGCCGAGTTTCAAGCAATCCACGAGGTCTTTGACGCGGGCGGTTTGGCGGCTCTGGCAATGGACAAATCCGAACTTTTTATGACCGTTCACAGTGGATCGAGAAGTTACGGGAGTAAAATCTTGCAAGAGTTTAACGACCGCAACGGCTACGCCGCGGACGGCAAAGAGGCAAAAGGATATCTGGAAAAACACGGCGACGCTCTTTTTTGGGCGGCAAAGAACAGGTATGAGTCGGCAAAGAAGTTAATCGATTACTTGGGCTTTTCGCAAGCGGTAGAGCGCAAACTGGAATGCGGCCATAATTTTTTGGAGCGGTCCGGCGGCTTGTATTATCACCGCAAGGGAGTTGTGTCCGCTCAAACCGGCGCAGTGCTTATCGCGGGTTCGAGAGGGACGCTCAGTTACATCGTAAGGCCGACGGCTAAATGCGCGGAGTACGGTTACAGTTTGGCGCACGGTAGCGGCAGGAAATGGGCGCGCAGTATGTGTAAGCCCCGCATTCGGGAAAAGTACACCTTGGAAACAATCAAGCGGAACAAGTTCGGCGGCCAACTGGTTTGCCACGATTACGGTTTGCTGTTCGAGGAAGCGCCGGACGCGTACAAGAATGTGGACGTTATTATTGCCGTATTGGAACGGTACGGCATGATTGAGCGCGTCGCCGCCCTCAAACCTGTGCTTACTTTTAAGGGTTAGGGGGGGAGGAGCGTATGTTATACCACATAACGGCGGGGCGCGGCCCTGCGGAATGCGAACTTGCGGTCGGAAGGTTTCTGGCCGTTTTGGCCGCCGAGACGGACGTTGAGGTTTTGGCGAAGGCGGAAGGGCGGTACGCGGGCTGCCTGAAATCCGCGCTTGTGAGGGCGGGCATAAACGGCCCGCCCTTGCAAGGCACGGTGCAATGGATATGCAGAAGCCCGTTCCGCCCTAACCACAAGAGAAAGAATTGGTTTATCGGCGTTAACCGAATGGACGAGCCGAAAGATTGCGGTTATGAAATCGGCGGCGGCGGCGGCGTGGTTTTTCAGACCTTCGGCGCGAGCGGCAAGGGCGGGCAGCACGTAAACAAAACGGAATCCGCCGTCCGCGCCATCCATATCGCAACGGGGCTTACGGCGACCGCAAGCGGCGAGCGCAGCCAACATCAGAACAAGAAAACCGCCGTGGAGCGGTTGAATGAGTTGCTTCGGCAACGGGAGGACAGCCGGGATCTTTCCGAAAAGGGCGCGCTCTTTTTCAACCATAATAACCTGTCCCGCGGCAGCCCCGCGCGGATATACGAGGGTATCGGCTTTAAGCGGATTACAGGAGATACAACATGAGGATTATTTCAAATTTTAAGGACTACTACGACTTTGCGGGCTTTGCCGCGCGTGACGGCGATTATAGGGAAACCGTATACTTGCGCAAGCCCGCGTTAAAAGTAACGGACGTGCCGCAGGAATATGCCGACGCCAATCCTCAAAATTATTACGGCGGCGGCTTGGACGCGGTTACATCGAAGTGGTGGACGAAAAACAAAAAGGTATTTTCTTTGCCCGATACGCCCGGCGGCGCGCGGCCGGGCTGCCTTTTTGTATGCGGTAAAGCCTATCCGTTTTTATTCCTGCGCGGGGCGGCTCGAATCGGCGCGGACGGTAAAGGCGGGCAAATTAGGTTTTCAAAGTATTTTAACGACGCTATCAAAGACAGTATCGCTAAAAAGCGGGAAAAGCATAATTGGGAGCGCGATAGAAAAGACGAGGACGAATTCAATTTTTTTAGAGTTTATTATTCTATGCGTGAATTTTTTGAGGACGCGACGGCCGAAAAGCATACCGTTTATTATTCCCGACGGTATAGATCGGATAATTTAGAGCGCGACCTAACGCGATTCTTTGACTTTTATGAGGGCAAAGATTTTACCGAGTTGCATTTGCGTTTGGATTGCCCGATTTTCCTTACGCTTTTTCAGGAAAGCGGAGTTAGGCGGGGCGATTTACGGCGCGAATACGAATTTGTTTTAAATCCGAACCTCTATGAATTTGATTTCGCAAGGGTTATGAGCGGCGATATTTTAGCGCAGGAACTGGATATGTTTTTAGGGAACGCGCTTGTCAAGGACAGTATGCCGCTTTCATACCAGTCCGATATCGATAAACTGACGGCATACGGTTTCGACGCCGTAACGTCGTTTCGGACTATAAAAGACAAGAAATAGCCCGCCTCATTTAAACGGACATTTTTCTCATGTTTGCCCGTCAAGAAAGCCCAATCAGAAGAAAATAGTCCGACTTCAAGCGGAAACATCGGACAGAGTAGAAAGAAAAATGCCCGTATCGGGTCGATATCTCGCGGCTTGCCGCGTTGACAGATTAAACTATACCACTCTTAACCTACATGATGCCCCGCCGCTTGCGGCGGGGCGGGTGCCCCTTCGATCGGCCGCGGGAATAAAAACATTAGTTTCTTTCAGAAACTTGCGTTCAAACGCTTGACAAGGAGGGGAGCGATGTGGTAGTATATACAGGCTGTCTTTAAAAGGCAGTTGTTTTTTGCACTTTTTAGGGCGTTGG
>JAISFM010000043.1 GCA_031263605.1 Clostridiales bacterium
AGGCGGTGGGCATTATCGCCGCGCAGAGCATCGGCGAGCCGGGCACCCAGTTGACGATGCGTACCTTCCATACGGGCGGCGTCGCCAGCGCGGACGACATCACGCAGGGCTTGCCCCGCGTCGAGGAGCTGTTCGAGGCGCGGAAACCAAAGGGCGTCGCGCTGATCAGCGAGGTCGGCGGCAAAATAAAAATCACCGAAAAGGACGGCCGCCGCGAAATCAGCGTCAAAGCGTCCGATTCCGAGGCCGACGACCGCGTGTACGCGATCCCTTACGGCTCGAAAATAAAGCCGAATATCAAGAGCGGCGACCATATCGAGGCGGGCGCGGTGCTGACCGAGGGCTCTATCAACCCGCACGACATCTTAAAGACGCTGGGCATAAAGGGCGTTCAGGAATACCTTTTGAAAGAGGTTCAAGCCGTCTACCGTATGCAGGGCGTGGAAATCAACGACAAGCATATCGAGGTCATTATCCGTCAAATGATGCGCAAGGTGCGCATAGAGAACGCGGGCGACACCAAGCTGCTTTGCGGCGAATTGGCCGATATTTTCTCGTTCGAGGACGCGAATAAAAACGCGCTTGAAAACGGCTTGCGCCCCGCCGCCGCCAAGCGCACGCTGCTGGGCATCACCAAGGCGGCCCTCGCGACCGACAGTTTTCTGTCGGCGGCGTCCTTTCAGGAGACCGCGCGAGTCCTTACCGAGGCAGCGATTAAAAACAAAATCGACCCTTTGGCGGGCTTGAAGGAAAACGTTATTATCGGCAAACTGATCCCCGCCGGAACAGGCATGAGAAAGTACAAGGACGTTTTGCCGTCCGAAACCGAAGAATACAAAAAGGAGCTTTCCGACGAGGACTATTACGAGGATTTCCTGTATTACTACGACGACGGCGATTTGAGCGACCTGTCGCTTGCCGACCCCGGCACCAACGCCGACAGGACGTATTTGTATGGGAAGAAGTGAGGGCAGGGGAGAGGGAACAGGAGAGGGAATAGGGAATAGTGTCGGTCGAGGGAATGTTGCGCGGGGCGGGGGGAAACTTTCTTGAAAAAAAGTTTCCCCCCGCGCCCCCTTTCCAAAAACTTTCAACATAGGGGAACGCGCCTTTTTATATAGAGATTGCCGCGTCGCGCGATCTGCGCTCCTCGCAACAAGTCTAAGGACCTTGCCGTGTTTAATGCTCAATGCCATGCGTCCACTCCCGCCATTGTCAATTGTAAATTGCATAAAAGGCGCACGCGCTAAAAACCCCGACCGAAATTTGTCAATTGTAAATTGTAAATCGCAAAAAAATATGGATTCTTTACAAAACTACAAAGACACGCCCTTCGACGTCGTGATACAGGCGGGGCAGTCCAACGCCGAGGGCGCGGGGCGCGGCCCCGTCCTTCGGGAATATGCCCCGAACGGCGATGTGCTGTATTTGACCGACAGGAACGGGTGGGCATGGTTTGACGCGGGGCGCGTCCCCTATATAGGGGTCAAATTGCCGCCGTCCTGCCGAATCGAAACCGCGGCGGAGCGCGGGGACGGCGCGGGTAAAATCGGCGACTTTTCCCTGTCGTTCGCCCGCGAATATGTTCGGGCGGGGCGGTTGGAACCGGGGCGCAAATTGCTGATCGTGCGGGCGGCCGTGGGCGGCACGGGCTTTATGCAACAACTGTGGGGCATGGAGGACGGTTTGTATTTGCGTATGCTGGCGATGGCGGACGCGGCAGCCGCGCTGAACCCCGCGAACCGTTTCGTCGCGTTTTTGTGGCACCAAGGCGAATCGGACACGGTGGAGCGGCCGGGCATGGGCGACGGGGAGAGGTTTTCGTATTACCGCGAAAAACTGTCGTCGCTGCTGCTGTCCGTGCGGGAGCGGTACAAAACGCCGAATCTGCCCGTCGTAACCGGAAGTTTCGTGAATGAATGGCTTATGAACGGCTTTAACGGCGAGTGGGCGGGCCTGAGCGGTGCGCCCTGCAAGCCCGTACTCGACGCGACCCGCGCGGTCTGCCGCGAGATCGGCCGCGCCGCCTTTGTGGAAACCGACGACTTACAGAGCAACAACCAAGCGGCGGCGGACGGGGAGCCGGAGCGCGGCGACGTGATCCATTTTTCCCGCGACGCGTTACGGATTTTGGGAGAGAGGTATTTTGCGGCGTTCTGTGGGTTGGTAGCCGGCGGCGGTTCGTGTACGGTTGTGAATTGACTGGGCAATTTACAATTTACAATTGACAATTTACAAATTTCGGTTTTGAGATATTGGGCGTGCGCAGACACTCCCTATCAATGATTTGTCAATAGAAAAAACCACCGATTAGCCGAAACGTCGGCATGAACATTGTCCGGTAGCCGACAGGCGACCTTATCGGTGGTTCCTGTTAGAGCATATGCCATAAAACAAGAAAAGTCAACAGGGTTCGTAAAAAGGGAGTGTACAAACCGCGTTGCTACGGGGTCATTGCGAGGAGCGCGGAACGCGCGACGCGGCAATCTCTATATAAAAAGGTGCGTTTCGTGTTCGGTAGAGATTGCCGCGTCGCGCTTCGCGCTCCTCGCAACAAGTCTAATGACCGGCAGCAATGCGGTTTGTACACTCCCCGTAAAAAAGGGGCTTAGGGCGACAGGGCAATGCACAATGCACAATTAAGGGCAAAGCGCAACGCAGAGAGAATTTTTTAACGGTGGGAGATTTCTCGGCTTCGCTCGAAATGACATGGCACATGGGGCGTACTCCTGTCTGCTTGAAATGACATTGCGCGCGGGCGTTCCCCTGCATGGTAGAGATTGCCGCGTCGCGCGTGCCGCGCTCCTCGCAATGACAGGTTTTGGCGCGATATGCTCTATCTGAACTTCTTGCTTCTCACTTTTTATCGGATAAGGTATCACGCGCAATGTACCCCGACCGACACTAACCACTAACCACTAATCACTAAATCGGTTGAGATTCTTCACTTCGTTACAGATAGGGGCGCGCGTGAGACCGCACCCGCGCAATGTACCCCGACCGACACTATTTCCTATCCACTATTCCCTATTCCCTTGAATGCGGTTGAGATTCTTCACGGCAAACGGAATGACATGAATAGGCGCGCGCATATGTCTTCTATCCATAATTTGTCAATTGTAAATTGTAAATTGAGCCCGTAGATTGTAAATCGAGCCCGTAAATTGTAAATAGAAAAGCCGCAAACGGTTGACAAGCGTTGAAAAAACGTATATAATATTGCAACGCGAAATTATGACCGAGGAAATCCGGCGTCTGTTACGGGCGGGAAACCGCGTCGTCGGCTTGAAACAGACCGTCATTTTGATCGAGAGCGGTTTAGCCGGCCGGGTCGTGTTGGCGCGGGACGCCGACGAGCATTTTCAAATCCGCGTCGCGCTTTTGTGCAAAACGCACGGAGTGCCCATTGAAACCGTTTCCTCGCGCGCCGTTTTAGGCCGCGAATGCGGAATCGACGTGGGCGCGGGCGTGGTCGGACTCAAACGAACCGTAAAGAAACGGACAAGAAAAACCGGATCAACTATACCGCAGTAACGGTAACGCGCGCCGCCGCGGAACGGGCAAGGAAAACCGGACAAAATATGTAACGGCGGCGGTAACGCGAGCCGTTGCGGGAACGGGCAAGGACAACAAGGCAAACTGTACAGCAGTAACGATAACACGCGCCTGTCATGAGGACGGCGCAAGGAGTAAAATAAAAAATGCCGCCGACAATCAACCAACTCATCAAATCGGGACGCAAGAAATTGGTCGCCAAATCTAAATCCCCTTTACTGGAAAACAACCCCCAAAAACGCGGGGTCTGTTTGTCCGTCACAACGACGACGCCCAAAAAACCCAATTCGGCTTTGCGCAAAATCGCGCGCGTCCGCTTGGTCAACAAGAACGAGGGCACCGTCTATATCCCCGGCGTGGGGCATAACCTGCAAGAGCATAGCGTCGTACTAATCCGCGGCGGCCGCGTCAAGGACTTGCCCGGCGTGCGGTACCACATTATCCGCGGCACCCTCGACACCGCCGGCGTGGCGAAAAGAATGCAGTCGCGGTCGAAGTACGGAGCGAAACGCCCGAAATAATTGAAAGTTGAAAATTGAAAATTGAGAATTGAAAAGTTTCGGATGCTGACGCAAGAAATAACTTTTATTATGCTGTATGCTTCTTGTCCGCCGACCGGCTTGCTTGACGGAAATTCGACCTTAACTTCTCAATTTTCAATTCTCACTTCTCAATTCCACTTGCCCGCCGACCGGCTTGCTTGACGGAAATTCGACAAAACTTCTCAATTTTCAATTTTCAATTCTCACTTTCCCTGCTCGCCGACCGGCTCGCTTACGGACACCTGACCTTACTTCTCACTTCTCAACTTATCACGTAATTAAAATAGGAGTTACAATAAATCATGCCCAGACGCAGTGGAGTACCCAAAAGGGACGTATTGCCCGACCCGCTCTATAACAGCAAGGTGGTGACCAAATTGGTCAACCAAATCATGCTGCAAGGGAAAAAAGGCATCGCCCAAGAAATCGTATATTCGGCTTTCAACCGGATTAAGGAAAAGACCTCGAACGAGGGGATCGCCGCCTTTACCAAGGGGTTGGAAAACATCATGCCCGTGTTGGAAGTCAAGGCGCGGCGCGTGGGCGGCGCGACTTATCAGGTGCCGATGGAAATCCGGCCCGACCGCCGCCAAACGCTGGCTATCCGTTGGCTTGTCCAGTTTTCGCGGAAACGGAGCGAAAAGACGATGGAGGAGCGGATAGCGGGCGAAATCATGGACGCATCCAACAACACCGGCGCGTCCGTCAAGAGAAAGGAAGAAATGCACCGCATGGCGGAGGCGAATAAGGCTTTTGCGCATTTCCGTTGGTAATTTAACGGCGTAGATGCGAGCGGGACGAGGAAATTCGACGTTTGACAAAGTACCGCGAAGTATATACGCCGTTCAATCGGGTTGCCCGCCGTTTTTACGGCTCAAACGAAATTTTTCGCGCCGATGCGGTCATTAGAGTTTGAAACCGCTATTGCGCAAAAACCTGTCATCTCTTTCGAGAGCGAATGCAATGAGCGGAGCGGAGAGGTCTTCGGCAATTTTATAATGTGGGAGATTTCTCGACTGCGCTCGAAATGACATTGCGCGCGGGGCGTACCCCTGTCTGCTTGAAATGACATTGCACACGGGCGTACCTCTGCATGGTAGAGATTGCCGCGTCGCGCTTTGCGCACTCCTCGCAATGACATGCCGTGTTTTATGAGCAATGCGGTGGAGCATTCGCAACAGGGCTCATAATGTGGGAGATTTCTCGACTGCACTCGAAATGACATGGGATTGCGCATTCGGAATGAGAGAGGAGCGCGCGGGCGTTCCTGTGTTTGGTAGAGATTGCCGCGTCGCGCTTCCGCGCTCCTCGCAATGACAATTGCATACGGGCGTACCCCTGTCCGCTTGAAATGACATGCGCACTATCTGACCCTTAAACGTTACGGCGATAAATAAATAAAAACCTTATAAATGTCGGTACAAGCGCGGCTCGTATCACGCTTACTATACGGCGGCTTTCACAGGAGCAACTAAAATGGCACGAGAATATTCATTAGAAAATACACGAAACATCGGCATTATGGCCCACATCGACGCCGGAAAGACTACGACTTCCGAGCGTATCCTTTACTATACCGGAAAGGTCCACAAGATCGGCGAGGTTCACGAGGGCGCGGCGACGATGGACTGGATGGCGCAGGAGCAGGAGCGCGGCATTACGATCACGAGCGCGGCCACTACTACGGTTTGGAAAGGGAAACGGATCAATTTGATCGACACCCCCGGCCACGTGGACTTTACCGTGGAAGTCGAGCGTTCTTTGAAGGTGCTGGACGGCGCGGTCGCGGTGTTCTGCGCCAAGGGCGGCGTCGAGCCTCAATCCGAAACGGTTTGGCGGCAGGCTAACAAATACCACGTGCCGCGCATCGCCTATGTCAACAAGATGGACATCAACGGCGCGAACTTCCCCAACGTCGTCAAGATGATGCGGGACAGGCTGAAAACCAACGCCGTCCCCATTCAACTGCCTATCGGCAAGGAGGACACGTACAAGGGCTTGATTGACCTTGTGTCGATGCGCGCGGTGTTCTATATGAACGACATCGGCACCGACATTCAGGAAAGGGACATCCCCGCCGACATGCTGGCCGAGGCGAAAGCCGCGCGCGCCGTACTGATCGAGGCGATCAGCGAATGCGACGACGTTTTGATGGGCAAGTTCCTCGAAGGCGTCGAGCCGTCCGCCGACGAAATCAAGGCCGGCATCCGCAAGGCCGCGATTCAAATCATGATCACGCCGGTCCTGTGCGGCTCGTCCTATAAAAACAAGGGCGTGCAGAAACTGCTCGACGCGGTCGTCGATTACCTGCCCAACCCGCTCGAAGTCCCCGCGATTCGGGGGAAGGTTCCGGGCAAGGACGAGGAAATCACGCGCCCGAGCGACGACGACGCGCCCTTTGCGGGGCTCGCATTCAAGATTATGGCCGACCCGTTCGTCGGGCGGCTGGCGTTTTTCCGCTGTTACAGCGGCACGCTGCAAGCGGGCAGTTACGTCTATAATTCGACCAAGAACAAAAAAGAGCGCGTCGGGCGTTTGATTCAGATGCACGCCAACACGCGCAACGAGATACAGGAAATCCACGCGGGCGACATCTGCGCGATTGTGGGCTTGAAGGACACGGTCACGGGCGACACGCTGTGCGACTCCGACCACCCGATCCTGTTGGAAAGCATGGAGTTCCCTGACCCGGTCATTCGGGTCGCTATCGAGCCCAAGACCAAGGCGGGGCAGGAAAAGATGGGCATAGCCCTCATGAAACTGGCCGAGGAGGACCCGACTTTCAAGACCTATACCGACAAGGAGACGGGGCAGACGATTATCGCGGGCATGGGCGAGTTGCATTTGGAAATCATCGTCGACCGTATGCTGCGCGAATACAAGGTGGAGGCGAACATCGGCAAGCCGCAAGTCGCCTACCGCGAAAAGATCACCAAGAAGGTGCGCGTAGAGGGCAAATACGTGCGGCAGTCGGGCGGCAAGGGCCAGTACGGGCATTGCTGGATCGAGATGGAGCCGCTCGAACAGGGGCAGGGCTATGAGTTCGTGGACGCGATTGTCGGCGGCTCGATTCCGAAGGAGTTCATTCCGGCCGTGGACAACGGCATCAAGGAGGCCAAGCAGAGCGGCATTTTGGCGGGCTACGAGTGCGTGGACTTCCGCGCGACGTTGGTGGACGGCAGTTTCCACGAGGTGGACAGTTCGGAAATGGCGTTCAAGATAGCCGGCTCGATGGCGTTCAAGGAAGGCATGAGGCTGGCCGGCTCGCGCTTGATGGAGCCGATTCTGAAGGTCGAGGTCAACATGCCGGAGGAATATTTGGGCGTCGTCATGGGCAACGTCACGGCGCGGCGCGGCGTGCTGCAAGCGTCCGAAATCATCAACGGCAGCCAGAGCATCCGCGCGGAAATCCCTCTGTCCGAAATGTTCGGCTACGCGACGGATTTGCGCTCGCGGACGCAGGGGCGCGGCAATTATACGATGCAGTTCTCGCACTACGCCGAGTTGCCCAAGAGTATTTCCGAGAAAATCATCGGGGACAGGGTGAAGGCGTAGGTTTGGATAGGGAATAGTGTCGGTCGAGGGAATATTATTATTTGGGGAAAACATTTTGTAAAAAGTTTTACCCAAACCCCATTCAAAAAATTTCAACAACCTTTCGGATGGGGGACACCGCCTACGGCGGCGGGTTGTCATTGCGAGGAGCCCGCAGGGCGACGCGGCAATCTCTACCGGACAGGGGAACGCCCCGCGCTTTTCTCTGTCATGATCTGAGCGAAGTCGAGAAATCCCCCACCTATTCGATTAAGTCCCGTCATTCTGTTTGATGTGAAGAATCCAAACTGTTATTGAATGCAAAATGCAGAATGCAGAATTTCGGATAAAGAACATTGCGCGAAAACATGTCATTCTGTTTGATGTGAAGAATCTCAACCGATTGCGTCCAACCCCCTGTCATTCTTTATGACAAATTTTCGCGCAATGTACTCTGACCGACACTATTCCCTATCCACTATTCCCTATTCCCTTGAATGTGGTACTGCGTTCGGAATGACGGCTAAAAATGTTTGCAATGCGGGCGAAAATATGGTATAATAGTTTCGTTGCGCTTAAATTAGAAAACGTAAATATATCGGAGGAAATAAAAATGGCGAAAGCAAAATTTGACAGAACCAAAGCCCACGTCAACGTCGGCACGATCGGCCACGTCGACCATGGCAAGACCACCCTGACCGCGGCGATCACGATGACGCTAGCGGCGAAAGGGCTTTCCAAAAAGATGAGGTACGAGGATATCGACAAGGCGCCCGAGGAGCGCGCCCGCGGTATCACGATCAACACCGCGCACGTCGAGTATGAGACGGCCAAACGGCACTACGCGCACGTTGACTGCCCCGGCCACGCGGACTATGTGAAAAACATGATCACGGGCGCGGCGCAGATGGACGGCGCGATTTTGGTCGTGTCGGCCGCCGACGGCCCCATGCCGCAAACCCGCGAGCATATTCTGCTTGCCCGGCAGGTCGGCGTCCCCTATATCGTCGTCTTTATGAACAAGATCGACCTTGTGGACGACCAAGAATTGGTGGATCTCGTCGAGATGGAAGTCCGCGAATTGCTGTCGAAAAACGGCTTCCCGGGCGACGATACCCCGATTATCAAGGGTACGGCGACCAAAGCGTTGGAAGCGGCTATGGCGGACAAGGTGGACGACCCCGCCTGTAAATGCATTTACGAGTTGATGGACGCGATTGACAGTTATATCCCCGAGCCGAAACGCGACATCGACAAACCGTTCTTGATGCCCGTCGAGGACGTGTTCACGATTACCGGGCGCGGCACCGTCGCGACGGGCAGGGTCGAGCGCGGCTCGGTCAAGGTCGGCGACACGGTGGAGTTGGTCGGTTTCAAAGCGACGAAAGCGATGGTCGTTACGGGTGTCGAGATGTTCCGCAAGTCCTTGGACGAGGCGCGCGCCGGAGATAACGCCGGCTTGCTGTTGCGCGGCGTAGAGCGCAAGGACATCGAGCGCGGCCAAGTTTTGGCAAAGCCCAAGACGATCACGCCGCACAGCGAATTTACCGGCGAGGTTTACGTCTTAAAGAAGGAAGAGGGCGGCCGCGCCACGCCGTTCCAAAACGGCTATCGCCCGCAGTTCTATTTCCGCACGACCGACGTGACCGGCACAATCGAGTTGCCGAAGGACGTCGAGATGGTGATGCCCGGCGACAACGTCAATATGACGGTGAAACTGATCTCGCCGATCGCTTGCGAGCCCGGTTTGCGTTTCGCGATCCGCGAGGGCGGGCGGACGGTTGGCTCGGGTGTTGTTACCGGGATTTTGAAATAGGCCGACAAACGGAACGGCTATGCATCGGCGGATGCGGGCTGTTGCCCGTCTGCGCCGCGCTTGACCGTTCCAAAGTCGCGTTTTCAATCGGTTGAGGACATTCGGTTTGCGCCGCGCCTATCCTCTCAAAAAAACCGTGCGCCCAAAGGGGCAATAGAGTTGCCGCGAGGCGAAAAATTTATTGAGCCAGAGCAAGGGCAACTTAAATGCAAGGCGCATCCGATTTGAATAACTATATTGCAGCGGACATTCGAGAGCGGCTTCCCGAACGGGAGGCCGCTTTTTATGAGGGCGCGTTTGAAAAGCGGAAGTGGACGAATAGCGCAACACGGGCGTTCCCCTGTACGGTAGAGATTGCCGCGTCGCGCTTCCGCGCTCCTCGCAATGACATGCCGTGTTTATGTTCTACGTTATTCCTCCGCTCCCAAAATTCTGTGCGAGCGGAGGAACGGCCGCAATGACATACCTGCTGTGGGACTGCTCTCAAATAGTATAAGTTTTTTGGAAGGGGTGCGGGGAAACCTTTTTGACAAAAAAGGTTTCCCCGCGAAACCTCTCAAACCAAAACCAAAACAAAAATAATAACAAAAAAATATGGAAAACGCGGAACGATACATACAAACGGAAAACGCCGAAAATGCGGCGGACAACGCGGAAATCGAAAAAGTAGGCATGAACTTAACGCGGGGCAGCGTGTCGAAGCAACTGCTGTTGTTTTCCGCGCCTTTTTTGCTGTCCAGTTTTATACAGGCGTTGTACAATATCGCCGATATGTGGGTTGTGGGCTTTTACGGGGTGCCGCACGGACAGGCCGCGATCAATACCGGCGGGCAAATTACGCTGATCGTGACAAACTTCATCATGGGTTTCGCGACGGGCGGCACGGTGCTGATCGCGCAGTACTACGGCGCGAAACGCGGCAAGGACATCGAGCAAACGATCGGCACGGTCTTTACCGTGCTGCTGATCGCGTCGGCCGCGCTGACGGTGTTGATGATAGCCGTCGCGTACCCGCTCGTCCTGCTGCTGCAAACGCCGGCGGACACGGTGTGGGGGACGTTCGTCTATATCGTGATCTGCATGGCGGGCAATTTGTTCGTGTTCGGCTATAACGGGATCAGCGCGGTACTGCGCGGGCTCGGGGACTCGGTGCGCCCGCTCGTCATCGTCGCCGTCGCCTGCGTTCTGAATATCGGTCTGGACTTTTTGTTCGTAGGCCCGTTCGGGTGGGGCGTCGCGGGCGCGGCTTTCGCCACGATTTTGGCGCAAGGGGTCAGCATGTTCGCGGCGGGCTTTTACCTGTACCGCAAAAAATTCATTTTCGATTTCAAACGGAAGTCGTTCCGTATCCATAAGGACAAACTGAAAGAACTGTTGAAAATAGGCTTTCCGTCCAGTTTGCAGAACATCGTCAACTCGGTTTCGTTCCTTATTTTGATTGTCCTGCTGAATATTTACGGGCGCGCGAACGGCCTCGAGGACGCGCCGGCGGGCGGCGCGGGGATATGCGCCAAAATAAACAGCCTCGCTATTCTGCCCGCGATTGCCATGGGCATGGCGGTCGCGTCGATGGCGGGGCAGAACATCGGGGCAAAGGAATACAAACGCGCCTTTTCCACCGCGTGTTTGGGCTTTCTGTACGGCGCGGTCGTTTCGGTCGCCGTGTTTGTAATCGTCAGTTTGTTCCCCGAACAGATCGTCGGCCTGTTCAACCCCGAAACCACGGAGATGGCGGCGGCGGGCGTAGCGTACTTAAATTCGTTCCGATGGGACTATTTAATCGTCCCGCTTTTGTTTGCGCTCATGGGCTTGGTCAACGGCTCGGGTCACACGCTGATCAATATGGTGTTCGCGATGACGACCAGCGTCATTTTCCGCGTCCCGATTGCAATCCTGTTGGGCTTTACCGCCGGTCTCGGCATTCACGGCATCGGGTATTCGGTGCCCGCCGCCAGTCTTGGCACGTTGGTTTTGCTTTTCGCTTATGTCGCGTCGGGGAAGTGGAAAAAGGATACCGTATTGCATATTCCCGCCGCGGATTTTTAGTACGGCGACTTTTGTTTGTTCTGATAGACATTGAACGGGGGAAAACCTTTTGCAAAAGGTTTTCCCCCAGACTCCCTTTCTAAAAACTTCACACATAGTATACAATATTTTCAAACGGAACGAATGTCGTAACAAGGCGACACAGGTTCCGTCCGGCGAGGTGAATTTTAGCGGTGGGAGGTTTCGACTACGCTCGAAATGACATTGCGCGCGGGGCGTTCCCCTGCGTGGTAGAGATTGCCGCGTCGAGCTTCGCGCTCATCGCAATGACTACACCAACGCTATCCGTCCACTCCCGCAACTATTGCCCGCTTGACATTGTTTTCGAGAGTGGACAAACCACCCCGCCGCCAAAGGCGACACCCCTCCGTAGAGGGGAATTTTTTAACGGTTGAGATGTTTCGACTGCATTCGCTTGCGCTTATTAGCGTTGTACACTCCCCGCTTGACATCATTTTTATGTTGACTTGGGCGTGTGGCCGATAAACAAAAAGTGTTTAGAAAAGCATGAAGTTTTTAGAAAGGGGGCGCGGGGGAAAACCTTTTGCAAAAGGTTTTCCCCCGCCCAATTCCCGCGCCAATTCCCGCGCGAAAGTTCCCCCGCCAACCTATACCCAATTCCCCCGCTAAACGTTTGTGACAATACCGCTGACCGTGAAAGTTTTCAAGGTCGAGCCGGCGGAGTACGCGCCGCCTGTGTAAATCCCTAAACCGTTTTGCGTCCCCGAATGCGAGCCGCCCGACGAGATTGTGTATTGCCCCTTTTGCAGGAGCGGGCTGCATACGACAAGGCTCTGCGTTGATTTCACGGTCGTGACGGTCACTACCTCCGTCCCGTTCGCTGACGATACGTTCAGCAGCGTGTTCGCCGCGACCGCGCCGAATTTAGCCAAAACGGTGTATTGCGTCGAGGCCGCGCCGGGCTGCTGCGCCATGCCCGAACTGCCCATGGCAATCAGAACGCCGCCCGACATCGTAAACGACCCGTCGTAATCGATCGGCGCGTCCCCGCTCGACGTAGGGCCGAATACGACGGTCGCGCCGCCCGTGACGACAATGCCGCCGTTGGAATCGAGGCCGTCGCCCGTCGCGTTTACGCAAACCTCGCCGCCCGAAATTGTGAGAGCGCCGCCGGACGACGCGCCGCCCGCGCCGCCGCCGAAACCGCCGCCCGACTGACCGGGACGCTGCCCGCCCACGCCGGGGCGATTCGCGGGCATTGAGGACGCGTCCTTGCCGCCCACGATGTTGATGCCGTCGTCCGAGGCGTTCAGGCGCAAGGAACCGCCCGTTATGTTGACGTTGTAGCCCTCTACGCCTTCGTAACTTTTGCTGATGTTGATTTGCCCGCCGCCGATGTTGACGGTTTCGTCGGCGTGAATGCCGTCGTCGCCCGAACGGAGCGTCAAAACGCCGCCCGCAACCGTTAGATTGCCGTTGCTGTGCAGAGCGTCGTCGTTGCTGTCAATCTCGAACGTCCCCGAATCGAGCGTTAAATCCGCCGCCGCTTTCAGCCCCTTCGCGCTGTTCGCGGTGACGGCCGCGTCCGCGCCGCCGCCCGTCTTGATTTTCATCACCGCGCCGGAGACGGCCAGACTCGACGCGGCTTGAACCGCGTCGTTGACCGCCGTGATAAAAAGTTCGCCGCCCGTGACGGAGATTTCCCCGCCCGTCACGCCGCCCGCGCCGTCGTCCTCGCCCTCGGTTTTCACGCCGTCGCTTTCGGAAACAAGCGTTAAATCTCCCCCCGAAACCGTTATGGAATCGTTGCCCTTTAACGCGTTGTTGGGGGCGTATACCTTAATAACGCCGCTCTCGATCGTCAGGTTGGCGCGGCTGCCGATCCCGTTGTTCAAGCCGCCGTTGACGGTCAACTTGCCCGCGCCGCGCACCGTCAAATCCTTGCGGATCAGCAGGGCGGCGTTGGGCTGTTCCTCGTTGTCGTAGCCGTAGGCGTACTTGCTCCCGTCCGACGCGTCCCCGCCTTTGCCGCCGTCGGTCAGATAATTCACGGAGTTTTCGGCGAGTTCGACGGTGACGTCGGACTTCTTTAAGCAGACGAGCGCGGCATAGTTCTCGGCGAAAATGTTGACGCCGTTCAAAATCAGGGTGACGGCTAAATCCTTTTTGGACACGGCGACAAAGCCCTTTGCCAGCGTGCCTTGTAAAATATATGTGCCGCTTTTCGCAATCTCCACGACCGCGCCGTAGGTGATTTTCTCGCCGGTTTTCGCGCCGCCGTCGTCCTTGGATTTATCGTAGGCGTCGTAGGCCTTATCGGCCGTGACCGTCACGTTGCCCGCGCCCGCGCCGCTTACTTCCGCCGTGTCCCCTTTCAGGAGGATCACAGCATCCGCCGCCGCTTTGTCCTCGTCGCTCACGTCGCCGACAAGGGAGGCCTCGTCCACGTCGGGCAGGGTCGCGGGGGGCGCGTCGCCCGCGTCCGGCACGTCGGGTTTTGGGATTATGATTTCGGCCCCGCCGCCCTCGCCGGGGTTGTCCGCGACCCTCGGGTCGAACGGGTTGCAAGCCGCCGCGGTAACGAGCAGCGCGAACGACAAAAGCAAAAGGAGCGTCGTTTTTAAAAAGGCCGGGGCCTTTTTGTTTTTTCTGTCAAGGACAGAAAAAACGAGAGTTAGGTTGGTTTTCATTTCCGATACCTCCATTTTATAAAGGGAATAGGGAATAGTGTCGGTCGGGGGATATTTAGTGATTAGTGGTTAGTGGTTAGTGTCGGTCAAGAGAAGTTAGCGCGTCCGATTATTGTCGCCCACAAGTCATTAGACACTATTTCCTATTCCCTTGAATGCGGTTGAGATTTTTCGCATCAAACAGAATGACAGGGCTTAATTGAATAGGTGGGCGATTTCTCGGCTGCGCTCGAAATGACATGGGATTGCGCATTCGGAATGAGAAGCGCGCGGGACGTTCCCCTGCATGGTAGAGATTGCCGCGTCGCGCTTCCGCGCTCCTCGCAATGACATGCCGTGTTTTATGAGCAATGCGACGGAGCATTCGCAGCAGGCCTCATAATGTGGGAGATTTCTCGGCTGCGCTTGAAATGACATTGCGCGCGCGCAATGCTCCCC
>JAISFM010000051.1 GCA_031263605.1 Clostridiales bacterium
GTTACGAAACCTAAACGCGAAAAGATTTACGAGGGATTTTTGCGTACGGGAAAGATAAAAATCGCAGATTGCAGCACCGCTACTATTAAGATTTTTATCAAGCCCGTACACGAAAAGACCCGCAAAGATTTCGCGGGAAGGTTTCGTAACAACTCTAACGCTGCGACAGGTTTATTGAAAAAGAGGGTACGCTCATAGAAACGGAAAAAGAGAAATTGCCGCGCCATATCGCCTTTATTATGGACGGGAACGGGCGTTGGGCGCAAAAAAGATTGCTGCCGCGCTCGGCGGGGCATGAGGCCGGTATCGGCAATTTACGGAAAATCGCCGACAAATGTTTTGAATTGGGGATCGGCGTCGTGTCGATCTATGCGTTTTCCACCGAAAATTGGAAAAGGCCCAAGGACGAAGTGGACAAGTTGTTCTCGCTCTTGAAACGCTTCTTTTTAAAGGAATTGAAGCGCATGAAGGAAAACGGGATCCGTTTGTCCGTCATGGGCGATTTGTCGGCCTTTCCCGCCGACGCGCGCGAGGCGACCGAGCGCGCCCTGGCCGAGACCGCGCAAAACACCGCGCGCGTCTTGAACATCGGCCTCAATTACGGCGGGCGCGCCGAAATTCTGAATGCCGCCAAAAAAATGATCGAGGCGGGGGAACGGGAGATAACGGAGGAAACTTTTTCCAAATACTTGTATACGGCCGATTTGCCCGACCCCGATCTGCTCGTCCGCACCTGCGAAAAGCGGCTGTCCAATTTCATGCTTTGGCAATGCGCCTATACCGAAATTTATTTTTCCGATACGCCGTGGCCGTCCTTTGGCGAGAGGGCTTTGATGAAGGCGTTGGCGGAATACGCGGGGCGGCAAAGGAAGTTCGGCGGACTAAAAGGAAATTGAAAATTGAAAATTGAAAATTGAAAAGTAGCGGATGCGGCGCGAAAAGGGGCTTTGAATTGGTTTGCGTTTCTTGCCCGCCGACCGGTTCGCTTTGCGCAAATTCGACAATAACTTTTCAATTTTCAACTTTTAACTAATCGATCAAAGCGGCTTTAAATCGATGAATACGTTTACCAAAAGGCTCTTAACCGGAGCGATTATATTGACGGTCATCGTCGCGGCGTTTTGCCTCAAAATTTGGGTGTTTTCCTTTTTTATGGACGCGCTGATTTTGTTCGTTTCGGTCATGGCGTTGATCGAGGTGGGGCGCGCCGTTACGCCGAGATTCGCAAAGCCGCTCTATTTCATTGTCTTTGCCCATTTGTTTTTAAGTTACGCGCTGATCGTTATCGGGCGGCATACCGAATGGACATGGCTCATCACGCGCACCGGCAGCCGATACAGTACGCTCCTGTACACCTCGATCGAACTGCCCGCCGTGTTCATCGTCATGCTGATCTCCGCGTTCTTTTTTAAACGCGTCACCTTTCCCCGAATCGTCAGTACGGCGTTTTTGCTGTTCTATCCGACAATCCTGCTGATTTTCCTGCTCTCTCTGAACAATATCGTCCCGATCAATTTTGCCGACGCCCACGCCGACGCCATTGATTTTTCGGTGTTCGGCATGGTCGCGCTGTTCGCGGTTTCCCTGTGTTCCGATACCTTTGCGTATCTCGTCGGCATGACGGTGAAGGGGCCGAAACTTTGCCCGAATTTAAGCCCGAAAAAGACGGTCAGCGGCGCGGCCGGCGGCCTTTTGGGCGGCGTGATCGGCGCGATGGCCGCTTATCTCTTGTTTAAGTACGGGCTGCCCGGCTATGCGCCCAAGATGCCCGACGGGGCGGCCCTGCCGCTGTTCCACTATTTCATCATCGGCATATTGGGCAGCGTGTTCACGCAGGCGGGCGATTTAGCGGCCAGTTACATCAAACGCTATTGCGAGATTAAGGACTATTCCAACGTCTTTCCGGGGCACGGCGGTTTTATGGACAGGCTGGACGGCATGATTTTCAATTCGGTGTTCGTATACTTTTACCTGATGATAATTATCGGGATATAAGCGGACAGGTCTCGCCGGACAGGGGCTGCGCGCGGCAAGCCTCATGACAAATGTTGAAAGTTTTTGGAAAGGGGGCGCGGGGGATATGTTACAACAAAGTTTTTCCCCGCGCAACAATATCCCGTAACCGGCACGAACCACTAAAAAATGGACGGTAAGAGAAAAACAATTTCCATATTGGGCAGCACCGGCTCTATCGGGACGCAAACGTTGAACGTCGTGCGGCGCAACCCCGATTTGTTCCGCGTTTCCGCGTTGACCGCGCATACCGACGGGGCGCGCTTGGGGGCGCAGGCCGCCGAGTTCAAACCCGATTTTTGGGGTTTGAGCGGGGAGGGCGCGTTGGACCGCGCCGAGGCGTACGACGCGGACGTCGTGATGATCGCGGTGACGGGGGTTGCGGGGCTGACCGCCTTAATCAACGCGTTGAAACACGGGTGCCGGCATATCGCCCTCGCCAATAAAGAGGCGGTCGTTTTGGGCGGGGAATACTTTGCGGAACTTGCCGATTTTCACAGAAAGAATCACGGGGCAAACATCATTCCCGTGGACAGCGAGCATTCCGCGATCTTTCAATGCTTGCGGGGCGACGAGGGGCGGGCAATCAAGCGGGTGATTTTGACCGCCAGCGGCGGGCCGTTTTTGCGGCGGGACGCGAAAACTTTGGGCAATGCGACGCGGGAGGATGTCTTGAACCACCCGACCTTTAAAATGGGCGCGAAAATCTCGGTGGACAGCGCGACGATGGTCAACAAGGGCTTCGAGGTCGCCGAGGCGAAATTCCTGTTCGGGCTGCAAGACGGGCAAATCGACGCGGTTATCCACCCGCAGAGCATTATCCATTCGATGGTCGAATTTACGGACGGAAGTACGTTCGCGCAAATGGCCTACCCCGATATGGAAATTCCGATTTCCTACGCGCTGACCTGCCCCGACCGGTTGGCCGCAGGCAGGGCGCGGCCGCTCGACTTTGCCGGGTTGAAAGCGTTGACATTCGAGCCGCTTGACGAGGAACAGTTCCCGTGTTTTCGGCTGTGCAGGCAGGCGATTCGGGCGGGCGGCGTCGCTTTGGCCGCGTTGCTTGCCGCCGACGAGGAAGCCGTCGCGGCATATTTGGCGGGAAGGATACGCTTTACGCAAATTTATGATATAATAGACGGCGTATTGAATAAAATAGACAATAGGGCCCCGCGCGGTCTGCCCGATAGGTTCGCGGCGGTAGACGAGGGGCGGAGGGCGGCGAGGCGGGAAATAGGGAAGATAAGTAGGAAGTAGGAAGGACGAAGTAGGAAGTGTCGGGTGCTGCCGCAAAAAGAAACTTTTATTATGCTATAAGTTTCTTGCCCGCCGACCTGCCCGTATGACGGAAAGCCGACCTTACTTCGTCCTTCCTACTTCGTCCTTCCTACTTTAAAAAGGCAAGAGGTATTTGATAAATTATGTGGCAAACAATCGGCGGCATCCTAATCGCAATCCTTGTGCTCCTCGCGATGATAACCATTCACGAGTTGGGGCATTTTACGGCGGGCAGGCTGCTCAAATTTAAAATCAACGAATTCGCTATCGGCATGGGCCCGAAATTGCTGTCCAAAAAAGGCAAGGACGGTACCGTCTATTCTTTCCGCGCCTTTCCGCTGGGCGGCTTTTGCGCGTTCGAGGGCGAGGACGGCAAGGATACGCCGGCTCACGGCGTGGACGACGAATTGGTTATGCCCCGCAGCGGCAATTTTGTCGAGCAAAAACCGTGGAAACGGCTCATCGTGCTGGCTATGGGCGCGTTGTTCAATATCTTCTCGGGGCTGATCTTTTCCTTTATCATGCTCTTGGCGGTCGGCAATATTTATAAAACCACCCTCGAAATCGGCGAGGTCTTTACCAAGGAAACCGAAAAGGAATTCGTTTTTATCGCGCCCGAAGGCTCCGAAAGGCCGGACGACAACCCGAACGGCGATAAGATTTTCGCGGGCGACGTCGTTTTGAAAATCAACGGCGCGGCCATTCACAAATACGAGGAACTGTCCGCCGCTTTGGGCGAGGTCGAAAGGGACGAAACGGGCAGGCCTTTGCCGTTCTCGATGACCGTCATGCGGCAGGGGCGGGAGGTCACGGTCGAGGATTTGCGTATCTTTACGTACTACCAACCGCAAACCGAAGCGAGAATCTTTAATTGCTCGGGGCGCGGCGGCGAAACTACAAATAGGGAAACCGTCGGCGCAGGCATCGCTTTTTCCTATAAGCACGATTACACGGTGTGGACGGCTCTGCGCGACACCGTGCCGTATACGCTGAAAATGGCGGGGCTGATTCTGTCCTCTTTGGGGCAACTGTTCACCAGCGCGACGGGTCTCCGAAACGTGGGCGGCACCGTCACCACGGTGGCCATGATCGGGCAGATGGCCGCCGCAAGTTTCAACAACCTTTTATTTTTGTTGCCGCTGCTCGCCGTCAATTTGGGGATCTTCAACCTGCTGCCGATCCCCGCGCTGGACGGCAGCCGAATAGTATTCTGTATTATAGAATGGATTCGCGGCAAGCCCGTTAAACGCAGCGTCGAGGCGTGGATCCACGCGATAGGGCTGTTTGTCCTGTTGGGGTTTATTGTAGTGGCCGACATTTTACAAATCTTCGTGTTTTGACGGCGCCGTTAGAACCGTAGCCGACAGTTTTTTAATCGGCCGTGTGTTATTTCCCGGGCCGCTCGCGTCTGTGCCGTTGAACAACGGTAACAAAGACGTTTAATTAAATGCTCGATATGCCGCTAATACTTTCTTGCTATTCGTTTTTTTTTGTGGTATAATGTTTGCATGATACACGAATCCGGTGAGGATTACCTTGAAACAATCTATTTGCTGTCAAGGAAAAAGGCAGGGCTGCATTCGGTGGATATCGCCAACGAATTGAATTATTCAAAGCCCTCTATTACCCGCGCCATGAAAATTTTGCGCGCCAACAACTTGATTACCGTGGACGAGTTGAACCATATCAAACTCACCGAAGAAGGCATCGCGCGCGCGGAGAGAATTTTCGATCGCCACGATACGTTGACCAGATTTTGGATCATTAACGGCGTCAGCCCCGAAACCGCCGCCAAAGACGCTTGTCGTATGGAACACGACATCAGCGAGGAAGCGTTTTTGCGCGTTAAAGAAATCGTCGCCGAAAAAAGCGCGGACTCTTAACCGCGCCGCTCATACATGGAACAAAGGGACGCGGTTCGGCGCGTTCAATGCGGTTTGTGCGTTCGCGGGGGAAAAGGGGCGAGGGGGAATCCGGGAAATGTTTACCTTATATCGTAATGCGTGAGGAAGCGGTTGCGGTTCTTTGTCAGAATGAACTTGATTTTTTCCTCGTCGATACGATCAAAACGGTAGGGGCCGAATACGCCTTTCAGGGCGTAAGGCCCTTTTTTATTGACGCTCAAAATGAAATTGTGCTTGTCCTCGTCCACATAGTAATAGTACAGGCGGTGCCAGTCGATGAAACGGCCCGATACGTATATGCCTCGGTCCACGACCGCCGCGCGGGAAAAGTACATCAGGAAAAGCGGCGCGGCCACCGAAAACCAAACGAGGGCAAGCGACACAAAAGCCATCGAAGTCATTGCGCGGGACATGCCGTAGGCGTCGGTTAAAAATTGCCGCGTGGGGAAGTCCGGCACGGCGGCTATGACCACGCACAGAACGCTGAGCAAAATCGAAAAGACCGCCAAAATCAAGTAATGGAATTTGACGTTCTTTAATACGACGAGTTGAATGGAATTGTACAACTTGACTTGGGCGCGCAGGCCGATGAAACAATACCGCGCCATAACGGCGATAAACGCCGCCGCCAATAAAGAGGATAGAATTAAAATCGCTATGCCCAT
>JAISFM010000055.1 GCA_031263605.1 Clostridiales bacterium
GGTTCGGGATCACCGCGCGGCTGTTTGTCGCGCTGGCCGCCGCTTTGTGCGCGTTCGGCGGCCTTGTCGCCCTCGCTATGGAATACGTTTTCCCCCGCTTGAACGAAAGCGAGCAGGTCGTCATACTCACCACCAAAAACCTGATGCGCCTCATCGACGAGGAAACCGTCAAATTGCAGGAGGAAAACCCCGACATAACCCCGCAGGAAGTCCATAAAAAAATCCGCGAAAAATACGGCAAGCAAATCGAGGAGGGCTCCGTTTACCGCGCCGCGTCCAATTTCGTCCGCTATCTGCTGATGACGGTCGTGCTGCTGTTCGTCTTGATCGGGCTGGTCTATGCCCGCACGTTTACCAAACCCCTGCGCCAGTTGAACGAGTCCGCGCGCCGCGTCGCGAATTTGGACTTCACCGCCAAAACCGACTTCGGCGACCGCAACGACGAGATCGGCCAGTTGTCCAAAAATTTGAACCTGACGAACGACCGGCTGAAAGAGGCCCTCGACGAGTTGAAAGAGAAAAACACGTCCCTGACCAAGGAATTGGAACACGAGAAAAATTTGGAAAGCCGCCGCAAACAGTTCCTGTCCGACGTGTCGCACGAGTTGAAAACGCCGCTCGCCATCATCGGCGGCTACGCCGAGGCTCTGGGCATGGGCGTCAAGTCGCAGGAAAAAGCCAAACATTACTGCGCCGTCATCGGCGAGGAAACCGATAAAATGGCGCGGCTGTTGAGCGAATTGATGGAACTGTCGCGCTACGAGGCCGAAACCTTTGCGTTTAACCCGCGCCGATTCGATATAGGCGAAATGCTGACGGGTATCGGAAAGAAATACGCGGAAATATTCGCCAAAAACGGCATTCGGTATATCGCCGACATAGCGGGCGGCGCGGTCTCCGCCGACCCCGACAGGCTCGAACAGGTCGTGTCGAATTTTTTAAACAATGCGGTTTCCCATGCCGGCGGGGAAAAAGTGATTTATGTGCGGCAGCGCGGGGGGAAGAGCAATGCACAATTCACAATGCACAATGCACAATTATCGGATAAGAGTAATGCGGAATGCCGGTTTTCCATTATTAACAGCGGGGAGCCGATCGCGCAAGAGGACATCGATAATATATGGCTGGCGTTCTACCGCGCGGATAAAGCGCGGGGGCGCGACGAAGGGCGTTTCGGGTTGGGGCTGTCGATTGTCCGGGCTTTGCTGGAACGGCACGGCGCGGAATACGGGGCGCGGAACGTCGAGGGCGTGACCGTAAAGGACGCGGGCGGGCAAGAGGTTACCATTAAGGCGGGCGTGGAATTTTGGTTTAAAATTTGAAAAACTCTTTTATCGGCACGCCGAAACCCCGCGCCGGCAATAATTATAGTGTTGCCATATTGACTGCTTTGCGCAATGCCCCCCGACCGACACTATTCCCTGTTCCCTTTTAATTCGTTCAGAATGACGGGACTCTTGGGCGCAATAATACGGTGGGAGATTTCTCCGCTCCGTTCGGGGTTGCACCCCTCACTGCGGTCGAAATGACAGGACAATGCACAATGCGCAATTCACAATTCACAATTAAAAGAATGCGCGGGGCATTCCTCTGTCCGGTAGCGATTGCCGCGTCGCGCTTTGCGCTCCTCGCAATAGAGTTGTAGCAATACGGTTTGTACATTCCCCCAGTTAAGGACAAGGTACTATGCGCGTGAGAGTGGGCGCGCTTCGTTTATTTGGCATAATAAAATGTTGAAAGTTTTTGAAAGGGGTTTTAGGGGAAAACTTTTTTCAAAAAGTTTTCCCCTAACCCGCTCCCGTACAATCACCTAACCCGCCCCGTAAAAAATAATCGCCCGCCAAAAAATAAAACCGCTAAAAAACAGTTGACAAAATAATCAAAATACCGCATAATATGTCTTGCTTTTTCGCGCGGGATCAAAATCGGTTTCCGATCGGCTCCCGCGCGTTGACGAAGTTATTCGTAAAAAAGCGCAAAAGTCTTCGCTGACGGAGGTTTTATGAGTTGGAAAAAATTGAAAAAATCATCGAAATCAAAAACGTCAGCAAACAGTATGACGGCATAACGGTCGTAGACGACATCAACCTCTCTATTAAAAAAGAGGAGTTCGTCACGCTGCTCGGGCCCTCCGGCTGCGGCAAAACGACTACCCTGCGCATGATCGCGGGTTTTGAAACGCCAACCTCCGGCAGAATATTTTTAAACGGGCGCGACGTCACCGACACACCCCCGCACTTGCGCGAGGTCAATACCGTATTCCAGCGGTACGCCCTTTTCCCCCATTTGAACGTTTATAACAACATCGCTTTCGGGCTGAAACTTAAAAAAATCCCCGACGGCTTTTCCGAAAAAAAGGGGAAAACTATACCGCTCTTCCGCAAATTCACCAAATCCGAAATCGACGAAAAGGTCAACAAGGCCTTGAAAATGGTCGGCCTCGACGCTTACGGCCGCCGCGACGTCAACTCGCTGTCCGGCGGGCAGATGCAGCGCGTCGCCATCGCCCGCGCCCTCGTCAACGAGCCCGTCGTGCTGCTCCTCGACGAGCCGCTGGGCGCGCTCGACCTCAAAATGCGCAAGGAAATGCAACTCGAATTGAAGAGTATGCACAAAAATTTGGGCATTACCTTTATCTATGTCACCCACGACCAAGAGGAAGCGTTGACATTGAGCGACACCGTCGTCGTCATGCGCGACGGCGCGATCCAACAGGCCGGCACCCCCAAAAAGATTTACGACGAGCCCGCCAACGCCTATGTCGCCGACTTCATCGGGCAGAGCAACATTCTGTCCGGCGTGTTCATCGAGGATTTCAAGGTCGATTTGCTGGGGCATGTCATTCCTTGCGTTGACAAAGGTTTCGCCAAGGGCGCGAAGGTGGACATCGTGATCCGCCCCGAGGACATTTACGTGCTGGAAAAGCACAACCCGAAAGGCATGATCCCCGGGCGCGTGCTGACCAGCATTTTCAAGGGCGCGCAGTACGAGATGACGGTCGAAACCGCCGGATACGAGTTTTTGGTGCAGGACGTCAACGCTTTCGAGGCCGGCGCGGAGGTCGCTCTGTTCATGGCTCCCGACGCGATCCACATCATGAAAAAGCCGCGCACGGTCAACGAGTTCGAGGCCGTAGTCACCGCCGAGGGCGAGGTCACTTTTTTGGAGACCGCTTTCCCCTGCAACACCGAGGGGTTCGAGGCCGGCGACGAGGTTTTGGCGCGGATCGCGTTCGACAAGGTCAAACTGACCGACGACGAGTCCGACGGCATCATGGGCGGCAACATCGCCGACGCGCTGTACAAGGGCACGTATTACGCCGTGCAAGTCTCGACCGAATACGACGAGGATTTTTTTGTCGATACCCCCGAGGAATGGGACTTGAACGACAGGGTCGGGATTCGGGTGGAGCCGGAGGACATCTCGTTAGAGATAAAAGATAAAAGGTAAAAGATAAAAGATAAGGATAAAAGGTAATATCGGCAACTTACTCTAAAAATGGGCGCGGATTATATCCCCGACAATATCTTTTACCTTTTATCTTTTATCTAATCTATGAGGTAACGAAAATAAAAGCATTTTCTTTAAAACGTAAATATTTGGCCCTGCCTTACGCCGTCCTGTTGGTGGTGTTCGTCGTCGTGCCGCTGTTTATCGTGCTTTGCTATGCGTTCACCGCGAGCGACGGCGGCTTTTCGTTCGACGGGTTCACAAGCGTGTTCACCCGGAACCGTATGGCGATTTTATGGGAATCCTTGAAATTCTCTTTCTTTACCACCGTGATTTGCTTCGCCGTCGCCTATCCCATCGCGTTCATTTTGAGCAATAAAAAATTCAACCGCTCGGGCGTCCTCATCCTGCTGTTCGTCCTGCCGATGTGGATCAATTTCCTGCTGCGTATGCTGGCGGTCAAAACGGTGTTCGACTTTTTCGGCGTAGGCCTTGGCTATATCCCCGCGCTGGTCGGCTCGGCGTATGATTTCCTGCCGTTTATGATCCTGCCGATCTATACCACCCTGTGCAATATCGACAAGAGTTTGACCGAAGCGTCCGCCGACCTCGGCGCGGGTTCCGTCCGTACCTTCTTCCGCGTCACCCTGCCCCTGTCCGTCCCCGGCGTTTTGAGCGGCTCTATCATGGTGTTCATGCCCTCGCTGTCCTCGTTCGCCGTGCCGCAACTGCTGGGGCTGAACCTGCGGCTGTTCGGCGAAATGATCGACAACCAATTCATAGGCAGCGCGCAAAATTACAATATCGGCTCCGCCATGTCCTTTGTCATGCTCGCGCTGGTCGGTTTGAGTATGTTTATCGCCAACCGCGTTTCCAAAAAGCAGGGCGGGATTGCGGAGGCGAAGGGCGGCCTGTGGTGATATAACGGAACATGCATCGCCGGATACGGACTGCGTTTGCCTTGCCGCTTCGGTCACGTATGCCAATACGCTCCCTCGCGGCTTCGGCAACTGCCGCCCGTCTGCGGCGCGCCTGTTCCGTTATATCCATCGCAATGCAACCGGAAAATGAGCGGATAAAGAGTAAGCACACAAAAATTCAAACCGAACAAAGTTGAAAACGCAACCGATAAAAAAAATAATCGCGTGGGCTATCGTAGGCGTCGCGCTTGTCATGATGTACGCGCCGATCGCCGTGCTGATTATCTATTCCCTTTCCAAAACGCAGAACGGCAAAATAACGGGCTTCTCCCTCGCCGCCTATTCCGATATGTTCGGCGACGCGAAACTGATGACCGCCGTGCTGAATACGTTCGTTTTGGGGCTGGTCAGCGCGGCCCTCGCCACGCTGATCGGCACGTTCACCGCAATCGGCTTGTTCAATATGAAAAAGAGCGGCCGCAGGGTGTTGAGCGCGGGCAACCAAATTACCGTCGTCAACGCCGATATCGTGACCGGAATCGCCTTTTTTTTGCTGTTCGTGTTCCTGCGTAACGTCGGCATTCCGATCCCCGACGGCTGGGTCACCCTGATCATAGCGCATACCGTGATCACCGTCCCTTACGTGATCCTGACCGTCCTGCCCCGCTTGCGCCAATTGAACCCCAACGTGTACGAGGCCGCCTTAGATTTGGGCGCGGGGCCTTGGAGGGCGACCGTGCGGGTGCTGCTGCCCCAACTGTTCGGCGCGATGCTGGCGGGCTTCGCGCTCGCCTTTACGCTGAGCCTCGACGACTTTGTGATCGCGCGGTACAACAAGGGCGGCGTGGAAACGATCTCTACCTTTATCTACGGCGCGCTCCGCAGCAAGGGCTTGAAAAACTCCTACCGCGCGATGTCCGCCCTGCTCTTTGTCGTCATTCTCGCCCTGCTGATTACAGTCAACCTGTTCAAGGCGTGGCGGCAAAAAATCCAAAATAAGCATGATGGAAAAAAAATATAAGTTTTTTTTCAAGGAGGTATTTTATCATGAAAAAACTGTTGGTCTGCCTGCTGTCCGCGCTGTTGCTCGGCGGCGTCGCTTTCAGCGCAACCGCTTGCGCGCCGCGCGGCGAAACGCTGAAAATCCTGACGTGGTTGGAGTACATAGACGAGGATTACATCAAAGAAAACTTCCCCGCCTTTTTCGCCGAACATACAGGAGGGAAAATTTCCAAAATAGTCGTAGATACCTTTGAAAACAACGAGGATCTGTACCCGCAAATAGCCACGTCCAAAAAGGACTACGACATCATTTGCCCGTCCGACTATTTAGCCGAGCGCATGATCAAAGAGGGCTTGCTGAAAGCGATCGACAAAACGATCGTGACGGGATACGCCGACCTCGACCCCGCTATTTTAGCAAAGGTCGCGGAGTTTGACGTGGGCAAGACATACTCTTTCCCCTATGCGTGGGGGACGTTCGGCATTATGTACAACACAAGCCACGGCGTTACCGCCGACGACGTAAATTCATGGGACGCGCTGTGGAATCCTGAATTTCAAAAACATATCGTTATGCGCGACGCGTCCCGCGACGCTTTCGTCGCCGCGAATATCCGTCACAACCGCGACGCGTTGCTCAACGCGAAAAACAACAACCCCGGCGGCTACGGTTCCACCGCGTACCAATCCCTGTTGAAAACCATGTTCACGAGTTCCGACGATCAAACGATTGCGGACGTCAAGGGCGAGTTGATCCAACAACAAAGCATATTCTATAAATACGGCGGCGAGGAAACCAAAGAGTGGTTCCAGGACAACGACCCCAACGCCTCGTTAGGGCTTTATTGGTCGTGCGACGCGGGTACGACGATGCCCGACAACACGAACCTGCGCTATTCACTGCCCGAGGAAGGCGCGAATTTCTATACCGATTGCTACGCTATCTCCACATACGCGAAAAACCCGACCGCCGCGCAATGGTTCTTGCAGTTCATGACCGATACCGACGCGGCCTATGCCAACATGGTCGCCAGCGGCGCGCCCTGCGCGGTTACCGCGGCAAACGACCTTTTCAGATCCGAATTTGAGGAAACATTCGACGACGAATACGCCGACGGCTTGTTCGACAGCGCAGAGGACAAAGCGGATTTTTTAGACAACTTTTTGAATACGGTCATGTTCCCCGACGCGGAAACGCTGTTGCGCTGCGGCGTTATGCGCGACTACGGCGACCGCAATCACCTTGTCGAACAGGCGTTTATAGACGTGAAAGACGCGCAGGTCAACAAGTAATGGAAAGCATACGCGTGACCAAGGACAATTTGAATCTGTTCGCCTTTACGAACGGCGCGGCCTTGAAGGGGCGGGTGCGGTTAGCGTACCTGTCCTTTCACGGGCTGGGCTATTGCGGCATGGAAACGGAATTGAAAGCCGGCGACGTCGAGGACGGCGCGGCGGGCGTTTTAAGGATTTTTCCGTACTACGGGCCGTGGAGTTGGATGAACCGCGAGGCCGTCCGCTTGACGGACGGTATTGTCGCGGCCGCGTTCGAGAGGTACGGGTTGCCCGAGGGCTTCCCCGTCGTGTCCACCGGCGGCAGCATGGGCGGCTGCTCCGCGCTGATTTACGCGAGATACGCGCGGGTCGCGCCCGTCGCCGTCGCGGCGGACTGCCCCGTTTGCGATCTGCCCTTCCACGCGACCGAACGCCCCGACCTGCCCCGCACGATGTACAACGCGTTCGCCCATTACGAGTGCGGAATCGACGAGGCTATGCGGCGGCATTCCCCCCTGCACCAGACCGCCGATATGCCCGACATCCCCTATTTCATCGATCACGGCGACGCCGACACCGCCGTCAATAAATCTTTGCATTCCGATCGGTTTGTCGCCGAGATGCGGAAAGCGGGGCGGAACGTCGAGTATTTGGAAATTCCCGGCATGAAGCATTGCGATTTAAACTCCGCGCCCGCGGCGGCCAAACGGTTCGGGGAATTTGTGCGCGGGTTCGCGCGGTAAGCGGCGCGGCGAGTATTTAGAAGTCCCGGCATGAAGCATTGCGATTTAAATTCTTTCCACGCAACCGCCAAACGTTTTCGCGACTTTATCCTCGGGTTCGCGCGATAAGCGGCGCGGCGAAGCGGACAACGGCGTTGCAACGGGCAACGGCGCGGCGAATGGGCAACCGAGGAAGTTGCGCGGCAAGCCTGTTAAAAAAATGCCGTCTGTTGAAAAATCGTAAAAATCGGAAAAAGGCTGTGACAGAGCGTTAAAACGCTTGACTAAAAAGGCCAATTTGAATATAATAGATAAGCGGATAAAAAACTTGCCCGTTTTCTATATTCCTCAGTAGCTCAGCGGTAGAGCATCCGGCTGTTAACCGGAGGGTCGTAAGTTCAAACCTTACCTGAGGAGCCAA
>JAISFM010000093.1 GCA_031263605.1 Clostridiales bacterium
CAAGCCCTGCCCGCCGCCCGCGTATTCCAAAACATAATCGACGTCGGGCGCGCCGCGTATCAAGGTAATCATTGTTCCGGCAAGATCGCCGAGCGGCACGCGGTCAATCGAACTCAAACCGAATACGGCCGTCACCGTCGTTCCCTTTCCCAACTCGCTCTCGATTTTCAAACTGCCGCCCGAGTCCTCGGCCGCCGCTTTGAACAACGCCAAGCCCATGCCGACCTTGCGCGTCGTCCTTGTCGTCGTGAAAGGGTCGGTCACGTTTTCGGCAAATTCCTTGGTCATGCCCTTGCCGTCGTCGGCGATTATGATTGTCAAACAATCCCGCGCCGTGTCGGCGGCGACGCCGATCCGAACGGTTTTCGCGCCCGCGCCGATAGAATTTTGAACGATGTCTAAAATATGTAACGACAATTCGCGCATTTTCGTTATCCGTCAATACTGTTTTTACAACCCGTTTACATCGAACCTCTATCCCGCGCCTCGTAAACAAGTTTACTCACGCCTTATTCGCGCGTTTTCCGTTTCACGCTTAACAAGGTTTAACCCGTTTACTTCGCGCCCCAATCCCGTTTCAGAGCCTCGAAACTACGGTCATACCGCGCCTCGTTTTCCGTTGAAAAGTAGCAAGCGGGGAAACTTTTCGCGTCCCGATGGTGAACGATACATTCGCAGCACTTTCCGTGCCGGGGGCAGTGGTATGTACAAGGGCAATCTATGTTTTTATTAAACGGGCAAGACATAACGGTTCCTCAAACTTGACCGACGTTTATTAAGATAACAGGTATAGTGATTAGTGGTTAGTGTCGGATAGAGCGGTTAGCGCGTCCGACCGGGACAGAGGAACACCACGCGCTTATATGTCATGATCCGAGCGAAGCCGCGAAATCCCCTACCGCTGAAAAATTCCCCTCCCTCGGAGGGGTGGACGCGAGCGGAGCGAGCGGAGGGGGTGTTCTTTCAAATTGAGAAGTGTCGGACGTTTACGCAAATCGAAACCTTTATTATACTGCATGTTTCATACCCGCCGACCGGCTTGCTTGACGGAAATTCGACAACACTTCTCAATTCTCACTTCTACGACCTGTATTGGTTCAATATCTCCGCGACCTTTTCGGGCGCGACTTTGCCGTACACGTGGTCGTTGACGGAGAGCACGGGCGCGAGGCCGCAGCACCCGAGGCAGCGCGTAGCGTCGATAGTGAACAGCCCGTCGGGCGTAGTCTCGCCCGTTTTGACGCCCAAATCGGCTTCCAGCGCGGACAGAACGAGAGCCGCGCCCTTGACGTAGCAAGCGGTACCCATACAAACGCCGATTCTGTTTTTCCCTTTCGGCGTGAGGGCGAACTGCGAATAGAACGTAGCGATTCCGTAAATTTCCTCCAACGGCACGTCCAACTCGTCGGAAATAAATTTCTGCGCGGCGAAAGGCAGGTATCCATAGATACCCTGCGCCCTCTGCATAGCGGGCATCACCGCGCCGGGCGAGCCTTTCAAGGACGCGACGGCCGCGCGCAACTGCGTTTCCTGTTCGGGGGTTCCTAAATTTATGCAAGACATACTTTAATCAGCCTTTTTATAATGAAAATATAGGGTCGTTAGACAAACGAAAATAAGTATACCATAAAAAAATCCTTTTGTCTACTTTTTGCGTATTAACCTTTAAAAATTAGCGTTTGCTAACTATTTTTATACGGAAAGAACCCTGTATCGTAAGTAGGAAGTAGGAAAGACGAAGTGTCGGATGCTGACGCAAAAAGAAACTTTTATAATGCTTTATGTTTCATACCCGCCGACCGACTTGTTTTACAGAAATTCGACCGCACTTCGTCCTTCCTACTTGCAATATTACCCGCCGACAAACCCGTATGACGGAAATTCGACCGCACTTCCTACTTCGTCCTTCGTCCTTCCTACTTCCTACTTCCGCGCGCCCCCCCAACCCCCGTCGTAAACCTCCGCGTCAAATAAACGAACAGGATGCCGAGCGGTACGGACAAGGCGGCCATCGCGACGAACCAATACAGCGCGGGAAAGCCGGGCAGCGTCATGCCGAACAGACCGGGGGAAAAGAGCAGGCCGGAGGAAAGTAGCCAAACGGCCGCAAAAAAGCCCAAGCCGGACGTCAAAGCCAAAAACAGCCGAAGTTTATTGAACGGCATACACGCCCGGACGACAGCGGCCGCGCTGACGAAGCCCGTGACCAAATACGTGAGCGCGGCGATCTCCCCCTCGGGCAGGTCCGTCAGCCGCCCGACTAACGCCAGCGCGGCGGCGTATAGGGTAATCAGCGCGGCGAACGGCAGGGCGCGGGTGACGGCGGCGCGCAAAAACGTCCCCTGTATCTTTCCCGTTTCGCGCTCGAACGACAGGAACAGGGACGGGTACGCCTCGATCGCCAAATCGATCAGCGTGATCTGCACGGGCAGAAACGGGAACGGCAAATTCAACAGGATGCAGAACAGCGAGAGCGCGGCCGAATACAGCGTCTTGACAAAAAACACGCCCGACACCTTCGCGATGTTGTTGGCAACGCGCCGCCCCTCCGCCAGCACCTCGGGCAGCGCGGAAAAGTCGGAATCGGCCAGCACGATTTGCGAGACCTGCCGCGCTGCGTCCGCGCCCGAGGACAGCGCGATGCCGCAATCCGCCTCCCGAAGGGCAAGCACGTCGTTCACGCCGTCGCCCGCCATAGCCACGGTATGCCCCCGCGCTTTCAAGGCGGCGACCAGCCGTTGCTTTTGCCCCGGCGTGACCCGGCCGAACACGGCGTATTTTTCCGCCGCCTCGCGTATATCCTCCTCCGCGTCCACGCCGGACATGTCGATATACGCGCCGAAGTTTTCCAAGCCCGCCCTTTTCGCGACGGCCGAAACCGTCCGCGGGGCGTCGCCCGAGATGACCTTTACGTCCAAGCCCTCGCGCTTAAAATAGGCCAGCGTTTTCGCCGCGTCCGCGCGCACGGGGTCGGACAACTCGACGGCGGCAAAAATCCGCAATTCGGGCAGCATGTTCCCGATGAGCGTTTTATCGGAATGCGCCGCGTACAAAACGCGGTCGGCCGACCCGCGCAAACAATCCAATTCCTTCGGGAGCGCGCCGGAATGCCGCGCGAGAAGTTTTTCGGGCGCGCCTACAATGACCGTCC
>JAISFM010000101.1 GCA_031263605.1 Clostridiales bacterium
TTTTTTTTGCGCGCCCCACGACAGGCAAAGCGCGGGAAAAATGTCCGTTTCTTTCAGCCTTTTACCGCTCCTAAATACACGCCTTTGGTAAAGTATTTCTGAAAGAACGGGTAGACCGCCAAAACGGGCAGGCACGTGACTACGGTCAACGCCATTTTGACGGACATATTATTCAGGCCCTCGATGCCGAGAATCGCCCCGAGGTCGCCCGTGTCGCCGGAATTGATTTGATTCAGGTTGTTGAAACTGATAGTCGTGAAGTATTGCAGCGGCCACAGGTTTGAATGCGCGGCGGACACGTAAATCATAGCGTCGAACCAACTGTTCCAATGCCAGACCAACGTAAAGATGGCGACCGCCGCCAAAACGGGCTTGACCCCGGGCAGTACGATATTGATGAAATTCCGCCAATCGTTCGCGCCGTCGATCATGGCGGACTCCTCTATCTCTTTGGGCATCCCTTCCATCGCCTGTTTAATGATGATGACGTACCACGCGTTGATAAGGTTCGGCAGGATATAGACCAAAAGGTTGTCGAGAAGCCCCAATTGCTTGACCGTCATGAACGTGGGTATCAGCCCGCCGTTGAAGAGTATCACGAAAAGCAGCAGGTATATTACGTATTTCCGGCCCGGAAGCCCTTTGCGCGACAGGGAGTACGCGAAAACCGAGCAAAGCGCGGCGCTCGAAACCGTGCCGACGACGGTGCGGAACACAGAAACGCCTATCGCCGCCCCGATCGACGACCCCGCCGAAAAGACTTTGGCGTACGCCCCGAACGAGAAACTTTTCGGTATCGGAATCACGGCGGCAAAACTGATAGACGCGGGGTCGCAGAACGACACGACCAGCGTGTATAATAAGGGGTACACGCACAACGCCGCTACAATCGCAACCGCCGCCGCGCAAACGCCCTGATAGATATTTTCCTTACGCCTTGCAGTCATTTTACACGGACATTTTTTTGAGTATGCCCGTCAAACTCATACGATAAAGCCGTTACAAAACCGCGTCACCACATGCCTATGCCCGTCGTTTTCTTGGACAATTTATTGCACACAAGCACTAAAACCAAGCCGATAGCCGCTTGAAAGAACGACATAGCCGCGCCCAAACTGTAAGCGAATTCGCCCATGCCCTGCCAGTACAGCCACGTGTCTATGACCAAAGCCCTGCTTTTTGTCGCCGCCCCCGCGAAAAGCAGTAACTGCTCGCCGCCCGCCGCCTTCAAGATATTGCCCAAGGACATGATTAACAGATAGACTATGATGGGCAGGATGGACGGCAACGTTATACGGAAGATGCGTTGCAAGGGCCCCGCGCCGTCAAGGCGCGCCGCCTCGTACAATTCGGGGTCTACGGAGGATAGCGCGGCCATATACAGAATAGTCCCCCACCCCAATTCCTTCCAAATGTCGAACGCTATCACGATGGGCAAAAACCATTTCTCCTCGTTCATTAAATTCGACCGCAAGCCGAACAGCCCCGCCAAAATGCCCTCTTCGTTAAAAAGCGCGTACGCCACGGAATAGATGATGACCCAACTGAAAAAATGGGGGATGTAAACGATGCTTTGCGTGATTCGGCGCATACGCTTAAAGCGCAGGTCGTACAGCGCGACCGAGAGGCAGAGCGGCGGCACCGTGGACGCAAGCAAGCGCAAGCCGCTGATCAGCAGGGTGTTGCCGATGACCCGCAGCATTTTCGCGTCGGTAAAGATCGCCCGGAAGTTCGCGAAGCCCACCCATTCGCTGTTGTATATCCCCGTGCCGAGCGTGAAGTTTTTAAAGGACAGAATCAGTTGCAGAAAGACGGGGTACAGGTTGAAAATAATCAACAGCGCGAGGGGCAACGCCATAAACAGGTACGAGGGGACATACCGCTTGACGCGGCGCAGATTGGCCGCCGACGCGCCCTTGTCGATAAAGGCGGTTAACGCCAACGCCGCGCCGAGTAAAAGGACGGCGATTTCTGGGGTAAACACCCTGTAAAAAACGTCCTCCGCCCCCTTGAAGCCCACGGACTTCGCCCGAAGGAAAAGGCACGCGGCGTACACGGCTAAAAGCGACGCGCCCGCGCCGGCGGTGGTATAAAAGCCGACGCGCTCCGCGCCCTTTTTCCCGCTCCCCCGCGCCGCGAGCCGTACCGCGTTGACGACGGCGGCGCACAAAACGGCGGCAAAGGCGGCGAGGAACAGCGCGGCGCACACCGCCGGAATGACGACGGTCAGCGTACCGAACTCGGGCGAGGCGTAATTCATCGCGCCCCCGTTGCCCAAAGCCGCCAAAAGGTCGGCCAGCGTAAAACGCGCCGCAAGGTCTATCGCGCCGTCCTCCTGCCGCACTACGGGCAGGAAAAGCAGCGACAGGGCTGCGTAAACGCACACGGCGAGGACGGCGGCGCGCTTTATAAACGACGCGGAAACCCGTCCCGAAATTCTATTTTTCGACGCGGCGGCGGTCATGCGTTCGCCCTCCCGTTCAAAATCAAGTTAAGTTCCCGATTCTTTTTCACGTTGTAATATAAATATTCGCCGTCGGTTTTGTCGGCGAGCGCGTCCGTAAGGCGGGGCTTCGCGCGAAAGCGGACTACGCCGTCCGCGCCGTTTGAAAATACCGTCAGCCGCCCCGCGTCCATATAAATTTTGACCTCGCCCTGCGGCAGGGGGAGTTCCGCTTCCATAAACTCTAAATCGGACAGGACGGGCGTAAGGGTGAAACTCTTAAAGCCAGGCTCGGCGGGTTCGAGGCCGATAAAGTGCCGCCCCAAAATATACAGCGGGCCCGCGCCCCACGCGTGGCAAAGGCTCTTGCCGTACTTCCTGCCGTACATCGCGTACTTTTCCGCGCCCTTTTGCGTAGCGTCGTAGGTTTCCCAAAAGGACGTCGCGCCCTCGTCCAGCATCCCGCCCCAATAATCGCGTATCTCGTTTAAAACGAAATCGTGCCGGTTTGCCAGGCAGAGCGCGCCCAACTCGTAAAAGCGCATATAGGGCGTGACGATTTTACGGACGGCGGGGTCGAGCAGGGCGTTCCTAATCGCGCCCTCGCGCTTTTCCCCGTCCAAAAAGCCGTAAATCAACGCCAGAATGTGGGGGTGCTTTTCCACCGTCCCGTCGGGCTTGCCGCCGCGCAGGGCATAGCGGAATACCTGCCGTTCGCCGTCCCAAAACCTGTCGAACAACTTTTCCCTTAAATCGTTGAACCGCGCCTCGTAAGCCGCGCCGTCCGTAGAGAATACGCGGCACAGTTTGACTACGGTTTTGAGGGCCTTTAAATAGACGATTTGCTCGACGGAAACCTCGCCGCTGTTGTCCAAATCGCCCCAATCGACAAAGACCCAATCGCCGTCCCTGCCCTCTATAAAGCCGCTCGCGTTGCGGCGCGTCCGCTCGGTAAAGCCCACTATTTCTAAGGCGGTCGGCAACATGCGCCGCACGAACTCCGAATCGCCCGCGTACATATAATAATCCCACAGCCCTACGATCCAATAGAACGAGTACTCCATGATGTGGTTCATATAGGTCGTGACGGGCGGCTTGCCCGCGAGGGCGGTAATAGTGCGCCGCGCCGTATTCAAGTCGAAGAAACTGTAATAGTTCATAAGGCAACTTTGGTACGCGTCGCCCGCCCACACCCATCTGTCCCTTTTTATGCCGTCGAGGAAAAATTCGCGGGTGTTCAGCGCGAGGGTGCGCAACGCCGTTTCATATATCCGGTTGAGTTTTTCGTCGGAACAGCGGAAACGCGAGGAACGCGCCTGAGGCACAAACTCCTCCTCCGCCTTCGGCTCGCTCGCCGTAACGCCCCTGTCGAAGCAAACGCGGGCATAGCGCATCGCTTTGGGGATTTCGGCGCGGCAGCCGTCGGCGGCGTCCAGAACGTCGGTCAACTCGCAGTTCTCGGTATCCCGCGCCTCGCTTAAACTTTCGCCGTAATACAGTTTTATTTTTCCGTCCCCCGCCGCCCTCTCGAAGCCGATACGCCCTACAAGTTCCCGCCCGCAATCGATCAGCATACCGCTTTTATCCCGCTCCAAAACCGTATATTCTACATTCTTATAATGAAACCGGAATTCACCCGGCGGGCAAGCCTTATCGTAAAAGCCCCCGTGCCCGACGAAGCCGGCGGCGTGGTCGTTTGCGGTCGAGAGAAACCCCGCGCCGGAGCATACCGTTTCGCCCTCTACGAACAGGGCGGGCAGCGCGGCGGCGTTATAGACGGATACGGTCAGGCGGTACTTTCCGGGCTCTAATTCCAGCCGCCCGCCGTCCCGCGCGTAGCCGCCCTTGCCGCGCCCCAAATCCTCCACCGCCGCGTTGAATTTCCCGTTCGCGGTTATATGGATAGTTTCGGGCGCGGCGAGTTCAAACTCCTTGCTGAACTTTACGTTTTTGGAAAAATCGTCCATACGCCAAAAGGGAGGGATAAAAATACCGCGTTCATACCTCGACGTTAAGCACCTGTTGAGTTGCAGTATTTCCAGATCGCCGTTATGCCATATCCATTGCGCTTGCAGTTTCATTTTATCAAATCTTTTCGCCGCTTTAAAGCCCGCCATAAATAGAGAAGTTAATCCGGCCCGTTTACCGAACCTTGCGCCTCACGGCGGCAAAAAGTATCGCCGCGCCCGCCGCGATCAACGCCGCCGCCGCCGAGTCGCACGATCCGCAGCCCGTCTTTTCGGTTTCCGTCCCGTCCCCTTCACCCGGCTGTTGCCCCGGGCCCGGCTCTTGCGCGGGCTGCCCGTCGGTAACGGTCAGGGTAAAACTGTCGGATTTAGACGGGTCGGCGGCGGAAGTAACCGTGATGACGGTTTGCCCCGCGCCCTTGACGGTCACGCGCCCGTTGCCGTCCACCGTCGCTACGGCGGTATCGGAGGACGTAAAGTTCACGGCTCTGTCGTCCGCGTCGGACGGCGAAACGGTTACGGCCAGCAC
>JAISFM010000108.1 GCA_031263605.1 Clostridiales bacterium
GAATCGTCCCACGGCTCCATTTCGACGACCAAATCCAATACTTTGGTCAGTTTGACCGCGCCGACGCCGTACATGCTGCGCACGTCGATGATGCCGATCCCCCGCACTTCCATAAAATACCGAATGATCGGCGGGCTCGTGCCCACGAGAAGGTCGTTGACGTATTTGATGATGACCGCGTCGTCGGCCACGAGGCGGTGCCCGCGCTGCACCAATTCGAGGGCGGTTTCGCTTTTGCCGACGCCGCTGTGGCCGGTCAGCAAAACGCCCACGCCGTAAATATCGATCAATACGCCGTGCCTGCTTTCGGTCGGCGCGAGCAAATCGTTCAAATACAAAACGATGTCGTTAAAGATGCGGCTGGTGCGCTTTTCCGAGCGGAACACCGGCCGCCCGAATTTCCGCGCCGCGTCCATCGTTTCGGGAAAGGGCCGGATGTTGGTGCTGATGATCAGGCAGGGCAGTTCGTAGGCAAAAAATTTCTCGAAAATTTTCAGCCGCTTGTCGGGGGCCATCTGCGTGATATACGAGGTCTCGGACTCGCCGATAATCTGAATGCGGTCAAAGGGGAACAGCCCCGAATACCCGCTCAAAAACAAGCCCGGCCGGTTGACGTTGACGTTGGAAAAAACGATCTCCTCCGACTTGCCCTCATACAGGACTTCCAACTTCAATTTTTGCGCAAATTCCGCAACCTTCACCCGCTCGGCGATCTTTTCGGACGATAATTTTTCGTTCATAATTTTCTTTCTTTTTATGTTTTTATTTTTTATTTTTGGTTTTTGGTTTTTGTTTTGTTTTGTTTCGGTTTGCGGGGGAAACTTTTTATAAAAAGAAGTATCCACTTCGAGTTTCCCCGCGCCCCTTTCAAAAATTTTCACCGTTTTTTTATATTAGATTTGTTGCGTGAAAGTTTTTGTGAAAGGCGCGGAAAACACTTTTTTCAAAAAGGGTTTTCCGCATAAGTCTATGGAAATTTTATCGAGCCTGTACACGACCTTATAAACAAAACCGTTCTATCGCCTTTGCCACGCCGTCCCCGTCGTTGCTGCCCGTCACGTACTTTGCCGCGTCCTTGACGGCCTCGCGGCCGTTGGACATCGCCACCCCAAGGCCCGCGTGCGCGATCATCGTGTAATCGTTCATGCTGTCCCCGAACGCCATGCAAGCGTCGATCCCGATCCCCATTCTCCCGCAAATCACGTCGCAGGCCACGTCCTTTCCCGTGCCCTGCGCAATGATTTCCAGCATATAGGGTTCGGACACGTTGCAAATCACGGCGGGGAATTTATCGGCGAAATGCTTTAAATACTTCGGCATGTCGTCGGGCTTGCACACGCCGAGCAGTTTCACGCAGTCGATTTTTTTCTCACAGATATATTCCGAAATCCTGCGGGGAAAGACCCTCATGCCGATCCCCAACCTTTCGGCGTACTGCCGCCCGAACGAGCCGTCCAAGCGCAACGCCGTCCCGTACAAACTGCCGACCGGCTTTTCATCCAAACCGCCGCCTGCCTTGCCGTCCGCCCCGCTCTTGTCCCCGCCCTCTGCCTTGCCCATGCTCCCGCCGTCGGCTTTGCCGTCGTACAGCGCGCTGATCACGAGTTCGTCGTAATCGTAAGCCTGCACATAGAGCCCCAACCGTTCCGCTTCCAGCGCGATTTCCAGCGCGAGGGCGTTTGCGATCGGTTTGTAATACAACGCCTTGTCGGTCAGGTTTTCGCGGATCATCGCGCCCTGATAGGAAGCGATCGGCGTATTTTCGTACAGCCCGATGTCGGCCATGCGCCGCTTGATCGAGGTATGCATTCTGCCGGTCGCGGGCATAAACACGCCGCCGCGCTTTATGTATTCGGCGATCACCGCCCGCGTGTAATCCGAAATTGTATTGTCGCCCCGCAAGAGCGTGCCGTCGAAATCGCAAGCGATCAATTTGTATTTTAAATCCGCGTTTTTGCCGTCCGTCATAATCAACTTTAACAGTATATCATTTTTTTTCCGTTTTGGCAAATCGTGGGGAGTGTACAAACAGCGTTGATTGGGGAGCGTACACATAGCGTTGATACAGGGTCATTGCGAGGAGCGCGAAGCGCGACGCGGCAATCTCTACCAAACACAGGAACGCCCCGCGCAATGTTCCCCGACCGAAACTGTGCACTGTGCACTGTGCACTGCTTTCGTCATTGCGAGGAGCGCGAAGCGCGACGCGGCAATCTCTACAAAAACCGAAATGCGCCTTTTTATATAAAGATTGCCGCGTCGGACGCTTTACGCGTCCTCCTCGCAATAGACTTGTAGCGGAATTAAAAGGCGAGCGGAAGTGCACCGGATTTTTGCGGCAAACCTAATGACAGAGGGCAGCGCGTTCGGAATGAGAGAGGAAAGCGCGGGGCGTTCCTCTGTTCGGTAGAGATTGCCGCGTCGCGCTTCGCGCTCCTCGCAACAAGTCTAATGACCCCGTATTCATTTCGCTGCAACTCCAATGACCGGTATCAACGCGGATTGTCCACTCCCGCGCGGCGGTCGGGAGCGTATAAACCGCGCGTTACCGAAGCGGCTCAACCATACAGCAACCGGAAAATACGTTCCGCACAATCCGCGAGCAATTCGGGCGCGGCGGCAATCGACTCTTCCGCTGACATCGGTTTGTTTTGAATGGCAAAAATACCGCGGACGCCGCGCTCGTACACGCTCTCATAGCCCGCGCCAAGGCGCCCCGCAATCGCCAAGACGGGCACGCCGGCCGCCGCGGCGCGCTTGCCGATCCCGCTCAACGCCTTGCCCTGCGCGCTCTGATTGTCCACGCGCCCCTCGCCGGCGACGACCCAATCGGCGTCCCGTATCGATTTGTCAAATTCCAGCGTTTCCAAAACCAAGACGATCCCCGAACGCAAACGCGCGCCGAAAAAAGCCGCGAGCGGCACCGAAACCCCGCCCGCCGCCCCCGCGCCGGGCAGCGCGCCGAAATCCGAGCCGGCCGCCGCGCGCACCGCCTCGTTTAAACGGCCGAGGCCCCTGTCCAACAATTCGACCTGCATCGGGCTCGCGCCCTTTTGCGACCCGTACACGCGCGCCGCGCCCTTCGGCCCGCACAACGGATTGGTCACGTCGCAAGCGATTTCGACCGTCACTCCGTCTAATAATTCCGTCTTCTCCGAAAGGTCGGCGCGAACGATTTTTTCCATATCCCGCGCGTAAAAGACCCGCGCGCCGCCGGCGTCCAAAAATCGGATTCCCAGCGCGGCCGCCAAGCCCAACCCGCCGTCCGTAGTCGCCGACCCGCCGATACACAATAAAATTTTCCGCGCGCCGGTTCGCGCGGCGGCCAACAGCAACTCCCCCGCGCCGTATGACGTCGCGGCCACGGCGTCCCGTTCCCCTTCGGGCGTCAGCGTCAAACCCGAAGCGAGCGCCATTTCGACGACCGCGCTTTTTCCGTCCGACAGGAACCGCGCCGTAATTGCGCGGCCGTCGGGCGCGGTAACGGGCGCGGAATACTCGCGGTAAGCCGCGCGTACTTTCAAAGCGTCCAGCGTTCCCTCGCCGCCGTCCGCGACGGGCAGCACGGTGATTGCGGCGTCCGGCAACGCCCGCGCCACGCCCCGCGCGACGCTCCCGCCCGCGTCCGCCGAGGACAAACAGCCCTTAAAGGAATCCATCGCGACGACAATTTTTTTCATACCGCACTATTGTACCGCTTTCGTTTCAAATTGTACAGTAATTTTTACCCTATCGGAGCGGCCGAATCGCGTTGTTCATGAACCCGGTAAGTCATTAGAGTTGCAACGAAATGAATACAGGGTCATTGCAAGGAGCGAACGCCCCGGTTGTCATTAGACTTGTTGCGAGGAGCGCGAACGCCCCGCATGTCATTGCGAGAAGCGCGGAAGCGCGACGCGGCAATCTCTATAAAAACCGAAATGTTGCTTTATGGGTAGAGATTGCTTCGTCGCTGTCGCTCCTCACCATGACAAAAGGGGCGTTTGCGCTCCTCGCAATGACTTCGGCCGTTGCGCCCCAATAGAGTTGCAGCAAAATTAAAAGGCGAGCGGAATTGCACCGCATTTTTGCGGCAAACCTAATGACAGAGGGCAGCGCGTTCGGAATGAGAGAGGAAAGCGCGGGGCGTTTCTCTGTTCGGTTGAGATTGCCGCGTCGCGCTTCCGCGCTCCTCGCAATGACAAAAGGGGTGTTTCGCCGCGAAAAGACGCGCAAGGCCGCCGCAAGTTAATTTCGCTACAAGTCTAATGACACGCGGGGCGTTCGCGCTCCTCGCAATAATGACCGCGTATTCATTTCGCTGCAAGTCTAATGACAGGCCGCGTTCATGAGCGACGCGGTTTGTACACTCCCGCGCCTTGTCCAAAATATACACAAAAAAGAGGTTTGCAACGATGAAAAAAATCAAACATATCGCGCTCTTTTTGAGCATCCTGCTCGCGGTTTTCGCGACGGCCTGTACGCCGTCCGACGAGCCGCCCGCCGGTGGCGGCGGTACGGGAACGCCCCCGCCGGGCGAAACCCAACTTCCCGGCGATCCCGTCACGGCGGACGACCTGTCGGAATGGGCGACCGCCTTTGCCAAACTCGATAATTTCACGGCGGGCTATGCTATCTCGCTGGCCCTGCCGAGTTTCGGCTTCCCCGCTTTCCCCGTCGCAACCGGCGAGATGCACGCCGCGGACAATCAATTCCTGTTAAATACGCAAACCGAAACGGGCTTTTCCGACCTCGTTTACGCGGACGGTTCGGGCGTCTATGTCAACGGCGACGCGTTCGGGCAGCAGTCCGTTTACTACCCGTTCCCCGAACTGCCCGAAACGGTTCCCGACGCGGCGATACCCGACGGCCTGTCGTTCGACGCCTTGTTTGAAACGCTCCTGTCCGGCGCGGACATGTCCGGCATCCGCAAAGCGGACGGTTGGTATACGACGGTTTCCCCCGTCAATTTGAAACCCTATCTCGACACCGTGGCCTTTCTTTTGACGGTGTTGGGGACGCCCCTGCCGTTTACTCTGCCCGCCGATCCGGAAATCCAAACTTTCCGCTTTCAAATCGCCGACGGCGCGCTGACGGCCGTGGAAATCGGGCTCGCGGCGACCGTGGACGCCGCAACCGTTTATTCCGGGCTGCCGTCAACGGACGTTCCCGTCGTGATCGGCCTTGCCTTGAATTTCAGCGGCTACGGGACGACGGAGATCGAAAAGCCCGATTGGGCGACCGCATTAGACTTGCAGGGAAATGAGGAGTAACCGCAGACAATCACCCCCTTTTACAGTGCACAGTGCACAGTCCACAGTCCACAGTTAAAGGACAGGGCAAAATGCAGGGGGAATTTTTTAACGGTGGGATTCTTCACTGCGTTCGGAATGAGAGAGGAAAGCGCGGGGCGTTCCTCTGTTCGGTAGAGATTGGCGCGTCGCGCTTTCGCGCTCCTCGCAATGACAAAAGCGGCGTTTACGCTCCTCGCAATAGACTTGTTGCGAAATTAAGACGCGAGACGATAGGCGAGGGATTTTTGCGTGTAATACGGGTAAAAGTTTTTGGAAGGGGGCGCGGGGGAAACCTTTTTTACAAAAAAGTTTCCCCCGCAAACCGTTCAAAACAAGCCTTTCATCTCCCCCCTCATTAGAGTTATTACGAAACCTCTATTTCCCCAATCCTTTCTCGAACCGTTTCGTCCGCAACTTCCGGTGATAAGTGATCGCGAACCGGTGCGCCTCGTCGCGCACGCGCTGCAACAATTTGAGGGCGTTGCCGCGCTTGGACAAAATGCGCGGGTCGCTCTCGCCGGGCAGGAACACCTCCTCCTCCCGTTTCGCCAAACTGATCATCTCGTAATCCAGCCCTAACGTCCGCATGGCCGCGAACGCGCTCGACAACTGCCCCTTGCCGCCGTCGATCACGAGCAAGTCGGGCGGCAAGGCGAACCGCTCGTCGCCGCTTTTGTCGCGCAGGAGCCGCCGCGACAAGACCTCTTTCATGCTCGCGAAGTCGTCGGAGCCCTCGACCGTGCGGATTTTGAACCGCCGGTACTCCTTTTTGGAGGCCGAGCCGTTGACGAACACGACCATCGAGGCGACTTGGTCGGTGCCGCTGATGTTGGAAATGTCGTAGCATTCGATCCGCAGCGGCGCGCGCCGCAAGCCCAACTCCCGTTGCAGTTTGTCCACCGCGCCCAGCGTGAAGTCCTGTTTGCGCTTGATGTCGTCCACCGATTTGACGAGGAAATCCCGCGCGTTCTCGTCCGCCGTTTCCAAGAGCCGCCGTTTGACGCCCGCTTTGGGCACGGCCAATTCGGTGCGCCCGAAACCGGCGTAGGTTTGGTTCAGCCATTCGGCCAGCGCGCCGGACTCCTCCGGCTCCTGCGGCAGCAGGATTTCGGCGGGCGGCTTGCGCCCCGCGTAGTATTGCGGAATAAACGCCGACAACGCTTGATAAACGGTCAGGGACGCGTCGATAATCGGGAAGTTCTCGCACCCCATCATCTTGCCGCCGCGCACGGACAGGACGGAGATGACGGAATAACTGTCGTCGGTCGCGTAGGCCAGCGCGTCGAGGTCGATATTTTTTGGCAGGGCGGCGACGGTCTTGCTCTTCAATTTTTCCAAAACGGCCAAGCGGTCGCGGCACACGAGCGCGGTCTCGAACTCCTCGCGCGCGGCGGCGGCCGCCATTTTCCCGCGCAAAACCTCCTCGATGTCCTTGTCCTTGCCGTTCAAAAAGGCGGCGACGCGTTCCAGCACCGCGCGGTAGCCGTCGGGCGCGGCTTTGCCGGTGCAGGGCGCGAGGCAATAGCCCATGTGGTAATTCAGGCATTCGCGGCGGTTTTTGGGGGCTTTCTTATCGAGATCGAGTTTGCAGGTGCGCACGGGGTAGGCGGCTTTGATCAGTTCGACCAAATCCTTGGCGTTGATCCCGCCGAAAAAGGGGCCGAAATAGCGCGCGCCGTCCTTTTTCAAGCGGCGCGTGATTTCGAGGTTGGGGAAATTCCGTTTAAAGTCAATTTTGATATAGGGGCGGGCTTTGTCGTCCTTCAACAGAATGTTGAATTTGGGCCGGTGCTTTTTGATGAGGTTGCTCTCTAACGCGAGCGCGTCCAATTCGGTGGGCGTGAGGATATAGTTAAAGTCGGCGGCGGCCTCGACCATACGGCGCACCTTTTCGGCTTTGACGCCCGCGTGGAAGTACTGCCGGACGCGGTTCTTTAAAACGACCGCTTTCCCGACATAGATAATCGCGCCGTCCTTGTCGTACATGATATAGACGCCGCTGTTTTCGGGCAGGGTTTGCAGTTTTTCGCGTATCAAGTCGTTCATCTTTTTGGGGCGCGTACAAACCGCGTCGATACTGTCAGAGCGGTTACGGGGCGGGCTTCAAACGGTATGTCAAAAGGGGCGCCGCCGCTCGGCGGAGGGAACGCATAGGGATAGTATTCAGTTGCCAAAGAGCGAGAACCCTGATAGAAAAATTACAATTACAGTATATCACGGGATTTTCGGAATGTCAATAGTTTAGTGCCTTTTGTGAGTGTACAAACTGCCTTTTGTGAGTGTACAAACCGCATTGCTACCGGTCATTGCGAGGAGCGCGAAGCGCGAAGCGGCAATCTCTACAAAACACGAAACGCCCCGCGCCGCGCCGTTAAAAAGAACCCGCGGGGGGAAACTTTTTTAAAAAAGTTACCCCCCGCGCCCCCTTTCAAAAACTTTCAACAACCTTTAAAAAATTCCCCTCCCTCGGAGGGGTGCCGCCGTAAGGCGGCGGGGCGGTTGCGTTTGTTGTCACGTTTCGTGTTGCCTTTTAATTTCGCTACAAGTCTAATGACATGCCGCGTTGCTATCGGTCATTGCGAGGAGCGCGAAGCGCGACGCGGCAATCTCTACCGAACACGAAACACCCCGCGCCGCGCCGTTAAAAAGAACCCGCGGGGGGGAAACTTTTTGAAAAAAGTTTCCCCCCCGCGCCCCCTTTCAAAAACTTTCAACAACCTTTAAAAAATTCCCCTCCCTCGGAGGGGTGCC
>JAISFM010000122.1 GCA_031263605.1 Clostridiales bacterium
AAATCGTATTCGGCCTCGTAGTCCACGCTGTAAATCTCGACGTCGATTTCGGCGTTGCGGGTGATGCGCATCAACGCCTTGTTCAGTATCTTGAATTTGTTGAACACCGCGTCGGCGTAGTGATAGACCAAATCCTCGGCGGCGGCGATCGTGACGGTTTTTCTGCCCGTGGCGGCGATCAGGCGGTCGCAGCGCGCGGGCACGGGCAGAATGCCGAAAAACTTCTTGCCGTCGCATTCGAGGCGCAAAAAGACGTACAGTTTCAAGTTTTCCAGATGGATCAACGGGTGCTTGTTGTCCAATACGATCGGATTGAGGAGCGGCAAAATATTGTTCTCAAAGTGCGACTCGAACCGCCTGTCCGATTTCCCGGGCTTCTTTTCGCGGAAATTGAGGAATTTCAAGCCCTCGGCCCGCAACGCCTTGAACACGTCCTTGCCGATCTGCGCCGCGCGTTTGGAAGACCCGCGGACAGTTTTATAGATGCCGTCCAACTGCTCGGCGGGCGTGAGGCCGGTTTTGTTCTCGGTGATTTTGGGACGCGAATAAGCGTCGTTGAACAAACTGCCGACGCGCACCATGAAAAATTCGTCCAAATTGCTCTTGTATATGGACAGAAATTTGCAGCGTTCCAGCAGCGGGTTGGTTAAAAACCCCGCCTCCTCCAAGACGCGCTCGTTGAATTGCAGCCACGAATATTCGCGGTTGACGTATGTATCTTTGATGAATTTTGACATGACTTTATCCTTTATGGGAAGTGAGAATTGGGAAAAGAATTGAAAATTGAAAATTGAAAAGTTAAGGTCGAATTTCCGCAAGAGCGAGCCGGTCGGCGGGCAAGAAACATACAGCATAATAAAAGTTATTTCTTGCGACAGCATTCGACACTTTTCAATTTTCAATTTTCAATTTTCAATTCCTTTCCGTTCTTTCCTTTCTTCTTCGCTTGCGCCGCCGCCCGGAAAACCGGCAACCCGTTCGCCAGCCCGTATAAATACCCTTCGGGCAGCCCATAGTTTTTGACGGCGGCCTCCTCGATTTTCAGACGCTTCAAGCACTCCAAAAAAATCGCCATGCTGGTCAGAACGGTGTTGATCCGCTCGGGCGCGTGGCGCGTGATCAGCGTGGCCTGCCGGGGCGTTTCGACCAGCGTCGCGAACAGTTTTTGCAGTTTTTTATATTTCAGCGTCACGCCCTCGGGGTCCTTGCCTTCCCCGTAAAAATCGGCGTAGATTTTGGCGACCGAAACGGCGGCGTTGCCCGCGAAAACCGCCCGCGAAAAGCCGCGCCCCAAAAAATCGGAGGCCTTTTTCTTGATCTGCTTTTTGACGGCGCGCACCTCGTCCCTTTTCGGCAAAATATTCCGTATGCACTCGGCGGACAGTTTCACGCTGCCCAAGCCGGGCAGGGACACGCCCGAGCCGCCGCCTGCGTCCGCCATTCTCAACGCCCCGCCACCCGAATCGATCACGATCAGCCCGTCCGCGCCGGCCTGCCCGCAAGCGGCGTACAGCAAGCAGCGCACCGTTTCCTCTTTGGACAAGACCTTGAATTTTAAATCCGTGGCGCGTTCGATTTCCGCAACGATTTCGGCGGCGTTCTCGACGCATTCCATGAAACTCAAAAACACGGCCTCGGGCTTTTCAACGCCCGCCGCCAAGCACGCGCTTTTGTACTCGTTCGCGGCGGCGGCGATTTCGCCGACCGCGCCCTTTTGCATACGCTTGTTTTTGATGTGCCAATGCAAAGGGAAGGCGGCGCGGTTTTTCAAGACTGGCTTGACCGCCCCTTTCCCGTCCGTTTCGGCAATCAGCAGTTCCGCGCCGCTGACCGTGATTTCAATGACCGCGTGTTTCATAGGTTAAAACCTCCGGTTTTAAAATTGAGAATTGAGAATTGAAAAGTTATTGTCGAATTTCTGTAAAACAAGCCGGTCGGCGGGCAAGAAACATATAGCATAATAAAAGTTATTTCTTGCGTCAGCATCCGACACTTTTCAATTTTCAATTCTCTTATCCGACACTTCTCAATTCTGTTCAGTCTCCAAACGACACCCCGATGCTTTTCGCCGCTCGCACCAACTCGTGTTCCGCCGATACGAATTTCGTCTTGCCCGCAATATCGGCCAATTTGTTGGCGGTCAACACCCCGCCCGACATCGCCACGGTAACGCCGAACTTCCCGTCATGGGCGAGGCGCGCCGCATATACGCCCATGTCGGTGCACAGCACGCGGTCGAGCGGCGACGGGCTGCCGCCGCGTTGGATATGCCCCGGCACGACCACGCGCGTCTCGTTCTGCAAACGCTCCGAAAGGACGGCGGCGATCCGCGCGGACGCGTTGCCGTTTTGCGCCCGCAGCCGTTCGCGCTCCTTTTTATCCAACTGCGCCTCGCGCTTGTCCATCGCGCCCTCGGCGGCCGCGACGATACAAAACGCTTTTTTCTTGTCAAAACGCCGTTTGACGGCCTCGGCCACTTTATCGGCGTCGTAGGGGATTTCGGGGATCAGAATCACGTCCGCGCCGGCGGCTACGCCTGCGTACAAAGTCAGCCAGCCGCTTTTGTTGCCCATGATTTCGACGATCATGGTGCGGCGGTGGCTGGCGGCGGTCGTCGCGAGGCGGTCGATACATTCGGTTGCGACGTCCACGGCGGAATAAAAGCCGAACGTCACGTCGGTGCCCCAAATGTCGTTGTCGATCGTTTTGGGTAGGCCGATGACGTTCAAGCCCTCTTTCGACAGCAAGGCCGCCGTTTTATGGGTGCCGTTCCCCCCCAAAATGATCAGCGCGTCGAGGCCCAATTTTTTATAGTTGGCTTTCATCGCGTCGATTTTATCGGTTTCGGAAGTGATCAATTTTTTATACGGCAGGCGCGAGGTGCCCAAAATCGTCCCGCCCAGCGTCAGAATGCCGGAGAACTCCTCGCTGTCCATTTTGCGCCATTCGCCGTTGCAAAGGCCAGCGTACCCGTCGGCAATTCCGTACAGTTCGACGGCCTTGTCGAGCGCGCAAACGGTCTTGCCGAAAGCCCGCATGACCGCGTTCAGCCCGGCGCAATCCCCGCCGCTGGTCAGCAATCCGATTCTCATGGGAATAGTATACCAGTTTTCCGTCAATTTGTCCACTTCCTTTTATACACATAAGAAGGAAGTGGACAAATTGACATTTACGATTTACGATTGACAATTGACAAATTAAGGATACGGGAGTATACGGATAGCGTTGTTACTGTCATTTGTTACGAAACCCCTATTGCAAGGAGCGCAAACTCCCTTTTGTCATTAGACTTGTAGCGAAATTAAGGCGCGAGATGATAGGCGAGGGATTTTTGCGTGTAATGCGGGTAAAAATTGCAGTTTGTAGCAACGCTACTAACAAAATTTTTACCCGCTTTACACACGAAAAGACCCG
>JAISFM010000138.1 GCA_031263605.1 Clostridiales bacterium
CAGCAACCGCCACCTCCATAAATTCCGCGACCTACCCGTAGGATTAGGTCAATTTGTCTAAACTTGCTATATGTACACTCCCACCTTTTACCTCGTGTTGACCTTTCCCTCGAATTGTGATATAATATAAAATATATGAAAGCCGAAGGCAGAAACGCGGTGACGGAGGCGATCCGTTCCGGCGTCACGATCGACAAGTTGCTGGTCAATAAAGACCTGCAAGACCCCGGCGCGAAGCGCATTATAGCGATGGCGCACGAAAAACGGGTCAAGACCCAATTTGTGGAGCGCAAGGTTTTGGACGGCGAGAGCGAAACGGGCTCGCATCAGGGCTTTATCGCGTTCACGACCGAATTTAACTATTGCGAGATAGAGGACATTCTGGCCGCCGCCGAGGCCGCCGGCCAACCGCCCTTGATCATCATTCTGGACGGCGTGGAGGACCCGCACAATTTGGGCAGCGTCCTGCGCGTAGCCGAATGCGGCGGGGCGCACGGCGTGGTGATTGCCAAGCACAGGGCTTGCGGGGTCAACGACACGGTGTTAAAGGTGTCGGCGGGGGCGGCCGAACACGTCCGCGTGGCGCGCGTGACGAACGTCAACGACACAATCGACTTTTTGAAAAAGCGCAATATTTGGGTCATGGCGGCGGACTTGAACGGCCAAGACATTTATAAGACCGATTTAAATTGCGCGCTCGCGCTGGTCGTGGGCGGCGAGGGCGCGGGCGTGAAACGCCTGACGCGCGAGAAATGCGACGGCGTAGTCACCCTGCCCATTTACGGCAAGGTCAATTCCCTAAACGCGTCCGTCGCTTGCGGCATAGCGTTGTACGAGGCGTTGCGCCAACGCGCCGCCGCTATAAAATAAAGAGAGAGTTTTTTAAAAGCGCGGGAAAACTTTTTGAAAAAAGTTTTCCCGCGCCCTTTCAAAAACTTTCAACATTTTAAGGGTCGTTTAAACGCGGGTAAACGCGCCCTCGTTAAAATGCAAAACGCGGAAAGTTTTTGGGAAAGAGCGCGAGAGAACCCCTTTTTTCAAAAAGGGTTCTCTCGCCCCTCCTCCCCCAAACTCTCCCCAAAACCCAAAACCGAACCGAAACCGAAACGACAAACAATGGTAAACATCGATAAAATCAAATCCGGCGACAAGGACGAGACCGAAAAACTGATACGGGATTTCACGCCCCAAGTCGCGATTTTGGGCATTCGGCTGTCGCGCGGCGACCCGGCCAGCCGCGAGGATTTGATCCAAGCCGGCCTGTACGCGCTGGTCGAGGCGGCCGGGGCCTATGACGGCGCGAAGGGCGCGAGTTTTTCGACGTTCGCGCTGGTGTGCGCCAAACGCCGCATGATCGACGAGTGGCGCAAATTGACGCCCGGCGGCGACCCGCCCGAGCCGTTGGATAGCGCGAAGGACAAGCCCGCGGGCACGGACATGACGGACGACATCGCCAAGAGGGACATTTTGCGGCAACTGCCGGACATACTGTCGGCGGCGGAATTAAAGGTGTTTTTCTTAAAGATGCGCGGCGCGAGTTACGCCGAAATCGCGCGCAGTTTGAACATCGGCGAAAAGGCCGTGGACAACGCGCTGAAACGCGCGAGGAAAAAAATACACGATCTGGTTGATAGGTAAAGGATTAGGTAATAAGTAATAAGTAATAGGTAATAGGTAAGAGGTGAGCAGATAAAAGATAAAAGTTTCGGACGAAAAACGTCGCGCAAAAATCTGGCATTCATTCCGTGAGTGAATAAGTTCAACCGACCGTGAGTGAATAAGCCCAACCGATTGCGCGCAACCCCATGTCATGATCTGAGCGAAGTCGAGAAATCTCCCACCGATTGCGCAAAGTCCTCAATCCGACCATCTTCCATCTTCTATACCCCTCTGTCCGAACCTCTTACCTCTTACCTCTTACCTCTTACCTCTTATCTATTACCTCTTACCTAATCCTCAATGAGCGACACAATGAACGACACTATGAACAACTACACAATGCTGTACAGGAAGTACAGGCCGAAAACGTTCGACGCGCTGGCGGGGCAGGAGCATATCGTCCGCATTTTGCGCAACCAGGTGACGAGCGGCAACGTCGGGCACGCCTATCTGTTCACGGGCAGCCGCGGCGTGGGCAAGACCAGCGCGGCTAAACTGTTCGCCCGCGCGGTCAACTGCCTGCACCCCGTCAACGGCTCGCCCTGCTACAAATGCGAGGCCTGCCTGTCAACGGAAGACCCCTCCAACATGGACATCACGGAGATCGACGCGGCCAGCAACAACGGCGTGGACGAGATCCGCGACCTGCGCGAAAAGGTCAAATACCCGCCGGTCGCGGTGCGCCGCAAGGTCTACATCATCGACGAGGTGCATATGCTGACGGGCGCGGCGTTCAACGCGATGCTGAAAACGCTCGAAGAGCCGCCCGCCCACACGGTCTTTATTTTGGCGACTACCGAGGCGCACAAACTGCCCGCGACGATTCTGTCGCGCTGTATGCGGTTCGATTTCCGTCTGGTGCCGATCGAAACCTTGACCGGCATTCTGCGGGGGATTTTCGCGGACATCAAAAAGGAATACGAAGAGGAAGCGTTGTTCCTGCTGGCGGCGGCGGCGGAGGGCAGCGTGCGCGACATGCTGTCGCTGGCCGATATGTGCGCGGCGTATTCGGACGGGAAATTGCGCGCCGCCGACGTGTCGGAAATTTTGGGCGCGGCCGATTCCAAGAGCGTGGCCGATTTGGCGGAAGCGGCGGTTTCGGGCGACGGCGGACGCTGTATCGAGTCGATCGACCGCTTAATCTCGTCCGGCAAGTCCCCGACGGTACTGGCGCGGGATCTGGCGTCCGTATTCCGCGCCCTGCTGATTTTCAAGACTTGCGGGGACGCGCGCGGCATCCTGCATTTGACGCAGGACGCGGCGGCGGCGTATGCGTCCCTCGCCCAAAAAGCCCCGGCCGATTTCCTGTTCCGGTGCGCCGAGAATTTCGCGCGTTTGGATTCGGAACTGCGGTACAGCGTTTCCCCGCGCGTGCTGGTCGAAATCGCCTGTTTGGAACTGGCGCGCGGCGCGGAACTTGCCGGGCATTCTTCTTTGAGCAAGCCCGTCACGGAAACCGGTCAAAAGGGAATAGCCCGGCTTCAAGCGGAAAAATCGGTTGAGGAATTATCCTCGGGCCATTCCGAACAAAGCGGGGAATCTCAATCCGAACCTCTCAATTCTCAATTCTCAATTCTCGATTCCCCGCCGTCCCCGCCGCCCGACCCGCCGCAAAGCGATGAATCCGAACTTCTCAATCCCCCCGATTCGCCCGCGGACGAGATCAATTTATGCCCCGCGCCACGCGCCCCTGTTCGGGCGGCGCAAAGCGGGCAACCGGGGCTTTCCGATTCGCGGCCGCCCGACGCGCGGCAATTGTGGGGCAAGGTAGTGCGCGGTTTGCGCGAGAGGGGCGAGTTTTCGCTGTACGCGATCACGTCGGAAAAGTCCTCGGTGGCTTTGCGCGGCAAGGCGTTGGTTTTGCGCTTGACGGACGCGTCCGAATACGAATCCCTGCAAGAGCCCGCCAATCTGGCGACGGTGAACGGCATTTTAAAGGATACGGGCTACACGTTCGCGCCCGAACGCGCGGAGTCGGCGCAAAACGCCCGCGAGGCGTTAGAGCGCGACATACAGCGCATCGTGGACATGGGCGGCGATTTGGTGCGTATCAACCATAGAAAGGCGCAGCGCGGCGATTCTTAACAGGAAATAGGGAAGAGATAAGAGATAAGAGGTAAAAGGTAAGAGGTAAAAGATAAAAGGTATTGTCGGGGAAATTGAGCGCAATAATGACAATGACTATGTAAGATGGAAGATGGGTTGTCGCGCGTTTCTCGCGCGGGGGACAATAAATCAAATCGGGGGAGATTCTTCACGGCCAACAGAATGACAGGGCTTTGCGCGTAATAGACTTGTTGCGAAATTAAGGCGCGAGATGATAGGCGAGGGATTTTTACCCGCTTTACACACGAAAAGACCCGCATAGCGTCCGCGCTGTATTTCGCAACAAGTCTAATGGCAATAGCA
>JAISFM010000145.1 GCA_031263605.1 Clostridiales bacterium
CCCCTCCACTATCTCCCCCCTCCCCCCTTTTGTCCCCCCCCACTCCGGCCGACCAAAAAACGGGCGCAACGAAAACGGGGTACCCCGTTTGAGCCTTGCTTGGATTCGTGCCGTTGCGAAACCTGAACGCGCAAAGATTTCGCGGAGAGATTTCGTAACAACTCTATTGCCTTGTCCCGTTGCCGCCGCTCGGATTTAACGCGCGGGACGCTATCCCTTGATACCCGCGCTCATCAATCCCTGAACGATGTGTTTTTGGAAAATAAAGAAAATCAACACGCTGGGCACGGTCACGAGCAGACTGAACGTCATGATCAACGGATAATTGATTTCCTGCCCTTCCTTGCCCGCGAACGCGGTCAGGCGGGTCAACGCCGAGGGGATTGTCTGCAAACTTTGGGATTCGGTGTAAAAGAACGGCGTGCTCCAATCGTTCCATACGCCGATCGCGCCGGTAATGACGAGGTAGATCAAAATGGTTTTGAGCATCGGCACGACGATTTGGAACAGAATGCGGAACGTGCCCGCGCCGTCCACCTTGGCGGCTTCCTCGATGGACACAGGCATCTTTTCCAGCGTTTGGCGCACAAGGAACGTCCCCATGATATTGAGCGCGCCGCCGCCGAACAGCAGGTACACGCCCCAAGTATCGTACAGGTTCATATACCGCAACTGCAAATACATCGGCAGCACCGAGATGATCCCCGGTATCATCTGCGTGGCCAGAAGAGCCATAAACAGGCCTTCCTTGCGTTTGAATTGCAAGCGGGCGAACACATAGCCCCCCAACAGCGCGGTCAAGCACGAAAACAGCGTGGTGTACGCGGTGCGCAAAACCGAATTGAGATAATATCGCAACGTCGCCTTGTCCGCGCCGACCGCGATCAGCAGTTTGAAATTGTTGAACGTGGGGTTTTTGGGGATCGGGAACAAACTCATTTTAGCGGAATTAAATTCCGCCGCCGTGAACAGGCCGCCTAAAATAATATACAGCAACGGGTACAGCATGACCAACGCGCCCGCGCCCAAAACCAAATAGGCGCAGGCCCTGCCGATCGCCGCTCCCGCCTTACGCCTCGCCATGACCCCTCCTCGAAAACGCGTAATAGCCCGCCGACGCGGCGAATATGATGACCGCAAGGATGAGCGAGGACGCGCCCGCCTTGCCGAAATTGAAGTTCGTGATGCCGTCGCGGACGATTTTCAACGTCAATACCATCGTGCCGTCCACCGGCCCGCCGTTGGTGATGAACGCGACCGGCTCGTAGATTTGCAGCGCACCGATGATGCCCGTGACCGTGATGTAGGTGACAATCGGCTTTAAGCCGGGCAGCGTGATATGCCAAAACCGCCGGACGGCGTTCGCGCCGTCAACGTCGGCCGCCTCGTAGAGCACGGGGTCGATACATTGCAGGCCGGCCAGCCAGAGGAGGGCCGCGCCCCCCACGCCCTTCCAGACGCTGTACGCGATAATCGCGGCGAAGCCCCACCCAGCGGAATCGACGAAGTTGATCGGCGTCCAGCCCCGCGCTTGGAAAAAAGCCGTCAGAACGCCGAACGGGTCGGTCATGATCGCGATGATCTGCGAAACGGCGACGGTCGAGGTCACGGCGGGTATGTACCAAAGGCTGCGGAACACGCCCCGCATTTTGAGTTTCATGTTCATGAGGAGCGCGACGCCGAGGGCGGTCAGAACGGTGGACAGCGTGGTGGCCACGCCCAGCCAAACGGTGCGCCAAAGGATTGTACGGTACAGCGCGCTCTTGAAAAACGCGGCGAAGTTTTCAAACCAAATGAATGTCGGGGCGGCGGCGACGCCTTTCCAGTTGAAAAAACCCAAAACGAAACCGAAAGCGATCGGAAAGCCCGCGGCTACGGCCCACCACAGGATCATCGGGGACAGGATCAAGGCCGCCTTTTTCCCGTCCGTCCATTTCTTTTTCAACTTTACCGCGCTTCCCGTCATTTTCTATCCGATACATCAATTATAAGGGTAAAAAAGAATTAAAGCAAGAGCGATTCCGGTAAAAAATGTACCGAATGTACCCTTAATTTGTACTTTTCCCCTTGCGCCCCGCTCCGCATTCGTGATATAATGGCTGCATGGGTACCGATTACGCCTATAAGGACATCGAAAAACATCTTTGGGATTTGATCTACAAGCACCAAAACGAAACGGACTATATACTGCCCTCAGAAATGCAGTTGGTGCGGATTTTCAAGGTTTCGCGCAACACGGCGCGCAAGGCGTACGCCAATTTGGAAAAAAGAAACATCGTAAAACGCGGCAAAGGGCGCGGCACCTTTATCAACGCCGCCGCGCTCGAAAATGTCTCCCTCCCGATCAATATCGGCTTTGTCATGGTCAATACGCGGACCGGTTTCAGCAACAGTCTTTTGGACGGGGCGCGGGCATACTGCAAAAAGAACAAACTGAACATTTTGACCGACGTATCGGAAAACGACCTGCGCGCGGAAGCCCGAATCATTAAAAACTTCGTCGGCGTCGGCTGCCGCGGCCTGATCGTCATGCCCGCCGACTTCGAGACCTATAACGAGGAACTGATGCGTTTGGCGTTGAAAGGCTTCCCCGTCGCGCTGGTGGACCGGACGCTGCCCAATTTGAATTTAAGTTCGGTCTCCACCGACCATTACGGCGTTACCTATGAATTGATGCGGACGCTGCGCGCCGACGGCTGCGAGCGCGTCGTCTATTTCACCGTGCCCAACAGCCACGCCACTTCGGTCAACGAACGCAACCGCGCGTTCGAACGCGGCCTCCTCGATTTTTTCGGCGCGATCAAAAAGGACAATTTCCATTTCATCGCCGATTTTTCAGCCGGGGCCCTCGAAACCGAGATGGCCGGCTATTTCCGGCGCGAAACGCCGCCCGACGCAATCCTGATGAACAGCGGGCAGGCCGCCGCGATCCTGTTAAAGACGCTGACGGCGGCGGGGCTTTTAAACCGAATCCGTCTGGTCTTTTTCGACGACGAGATGCCCGACATCATCGACCTCCTTAAAATTTCGCCCTATGTCGTCGTTCAAGACGCTTTCAACATCGGCTATACCGCCGCCGAACTCGTCAACAAACGCATCTTGGGTGAAACCGGCGTACAGAAAATTAAATTGCAGGCCAAGGTCACATAATCTTAACCGTCACAATCTCGAACGGCTTCAAATCAAAATTTAAGTTTTTCACGGTTTTCAACGGCTTTTCGTCGAGGGTCGTCAGGGAAACGGACGCGTAGGGGAATTGAATGCCCAGACGCGCACGGCTTTGTATGCCCTTTTCCTCGGCGAAGCGCACGATAATCCCTTGGCCGTCCTCGCTCCGTTTCACGCACTCGACGATCGCGCCGCCTTCCTGCCGAAAGGACAGGAAATTATCCGCGAGATCGCAGAGTTGCGCCCCCGCGTTATAGACGTAAGCGGTCTCCGCGACGTCGCTGTTCTCAAACGCGCCCGCGTGAGGGTACAGCGCGTAGGAAAAGCGGTGTTCCCCGCGGTCCGCGTTTACGCCGGGGTGGTTCGAGGCGCGCAGCAAACTGATCTGAATCCGGCCGCTTGCGGCCGTGTGGCCGTATTTGCAGTCGTTCAAAAGCGCGACGCCGTAATCGTTCGCGGACAGGTCGATGTAGCGGTGCGCGCAAATCTCGTCCTGCGCCTGTTCGTAGGGCGTGTTCTTTAACAGGCTGCGCTTGACGTTGCCGAACGCGCAGCCGCAGTTGGCCGCGTCGGTAAAGACCGCCGGCGCAAAGGACGCTTTTAAAAATTTAAAATCCTCCCGCCAATCGGCCTCGTTTTCAAAGTCCAAAATCGGGCAGGCGTCGCATACCGAAACGACCTGTTTGACCGTGCTGGCCCCGTAGGACAGCGTTTGCTCGCGCACCGCGCGGCCGTTTTCAACGCAGGTTTTAACCCCCGTCAGCGTGAATTTGCCGCGCGGCCGATTGAGATAGCCCTCCTCCATGTCCCAAGCGTCGCCCTTGTCCTCGTACACGTTCAAAACGTTGGACGGCGCGGACAGAGCCTCGCGCTTGTTCTTTTTGTCGTAAAGGGAAATCAATTCGCCGTCGGCGTTGAACGTCGCGCGCAACGCCGCGCTCTCTAAAACGTCGGGCGCGACCCGTAAATTCGGCGTTTTGTTTTTTTGCGGCGCGGGCGCGGCGGCTTTGGGCGGCAGAAGTTTGCGCCCCGCCTCGGCGATCCCTCGAACCTCGGCCGTCAATTCCTTGTATCGGGCGACGCTCTCGTCGTACACCCTTTTGATGCTGCTGCCCGGCAAAATATCGTGGAACTGATACAACAGGACTTCGCGCCAGATTCGATCCAATTTTTCTTGGGGATAGTCCGCGCCCTTTAACTTCCACGCGGCGGCCGCGAAATATTCGGCGTCGCGCAGCGCGAACTCGATTTTGCGGTTGCAGTATTTGTTGCGCGCCTGCGTCGTGTAGGTGCCCTGATGCTTTTCAAGATACATCTCGCCCTTATAGGTTTTCAAGCGGGCGCGGTCTTTTTTCAGCGCGTCGAACAGCGCGGCGACGGGCGCGGGGACGACCGGCGAAAGCCCCGATAAATTCGCGACCCGTTTTAAGCGTTCCAAATGCTCGCTGCCCGGCCCGCCGCCCCCGTCGCCGATTCCGTACAGAATGGACGCCGCGCCGCAAAGCCCCTTGTCGAGGTAATTCTTTTCCGCCCGAGCGACCGACCGCGGCGCCATCGCGCTGTTATAGTCGCCTTCGGGCGGCATATGCACCAGCACCTCGCTGCCGTCGATACCCCGCCAGTTGAACGTGTGGTAGGGGAACGTGTTGTATTTGTTCCAACTCAATTTGATCGTGGTCAAGGTTTCCACGCCGGATTTGCGCAAAATCTGCGGCAGCGCGCCGTTGAAGCCGAACACGTCGGGCAGGTGCGCCCCGTCCACCTCCCGCCCGAATTCCTCCCGCCAAAACCTTTTGCCGTACAGGATTTGCCGCGTCAGGGACTCCCCGCCCGTGACGTTCAAATCGGGCTCGACCCACATCGCGCCCTGCAACTCGATACGCCCCTCTTTGACCATGCGCCGGATTTTTTCGTACAAAACGGGGTCCTGCTCCTTGACCCACAGGAATTGTTGGGGCTGGCTCGCGCCGAAAATATAGAACGGGTAGCGTTCGAGCAGTTCGATCGCAGTGGAGAAGGTGCGCAGGGCTTTGCGCTTGGTTTCCCGAATCGGCCAGAGCCACGCCAAATCCAAATGCGCGTGGCCGGTCGCGTAAAATTTCAGGCCGGTGTCGGCCGCTTTCCGATTGAGTTGCTCGGCCAAAATGCCCGCGCATTCGTCGGCTTCTGCGTCGTCGTATGTATACAGGATATTGCAGACCGAATCGAGCGCGAGCAGGATTTGCGCGCGCCGCGCCGTGTCGGGGTCCAAAACCTTTAACAGGTCGAGCAGGACCCAAAAATCGTAGTACAGATCGCGCAGTTTGTCGTTGACGGCCGCTATTTCGGCCTGAACCAGCGTCCCGCCCGCAAAATTGCCGAAAAGGTCGTTGCACGCGCCGTCGATCCAAAGGTCGGCGGCCTCGTCGCCGCGGCTGCGTTCGACGAACCGCACCGCCCGTTTGCCGGGCATTCCCAAATGCCGCGCGAAATCGCTGTTGACATTGGTAATGCCCCGGACGGCCGAGCCCGTTTTGTCGTACACGCAGCCCTCGCCGCCGACGTCGATTAAAAAAACCAACTTCTTGCCCGCGCAGGACGGGCCGGCTTTACCGGTCAAATGAAACCACGCGCAATCGAATAAATTGCCCCATTTTTCGCCGACCGCTATCTTTTTATAGTCTAATGTCAGCCTGTCCGCAAACCGAACCGGTTCCGGCGTGGCGGCGTAAACCGCTTGGAGTTCCCCCGCCTTGGTATAAATCCGATCCTTCAACCGGAGCAATCCGTCCTCTAACCGCCCGACGGAGATTTCCTTTTCGTAAAAAGCGTTCATGCGGTTATTATACCTCAAACCGAGGACGGAAGTCAATCATAAAATAACGGGCATGTTAATTGAGAATTGAAAAGTTGTTGACCTGTCGCATAAGAAACTTTTAGTATGCCGTATGTTTCAATCCCATGAGCGGAAACATCGGACGGAAGTCAATCATAAACAACGGGAGGGGGGCGGGGTGGACAAACCGCGTTGAATATAAGCACGGGCATGTCATTGCGAGGAGCGCGACGCGCGACGCGGCAATCTCTATCAAACACGAAACGCGCCTTTTTATATAGAGATTGCTTCGTCGCGCTTCGCGCTCCTCGCAATGACCCGGCTACGCCATTCCACTCCCATAACGCGGGACGGCGGCATGTTAATTGAGAATTGAAAATTGAAAAGTTGTTGACCTGTCGAACAAGAAACTTTTAGTATGCCGTATGTTTCAATCCCATGAGCGGAAACATCGGACGGAAGTCAATCAT
>JAISFM010000163.1 GCA_031263605.1 Clostridiales bacterium
CAATCGTAAATTTGAAGGACAAATGACAAATGACAAATGACAAATTGCGGTCGGGGGAATTTTGCGCGTAGGATAACCGCCACAAGGATGCCCACCCCGCCGCCTGTCGGCGGCACCCCTTTTTCAGTCCACAGTGCATAGTCCACAGTCCACAGTTAAGGACACGAGGCAAAGCAAGGGGAATTTTTCAGCGGTGGGAGATTTTCGACTTCGCTCAGATCATGACAGGACTTAGCGCATTCGGAATGAGAGAGGAAAGCGCGCGGGCGTTCCTCTGTTTGGTAGAGATTGCCGCGTCGCGCTTCGCGCTCCTCGCAATGACCCGTCGGGACGCATCGTTTTCATCGCATGACAGCGGGCGCAATTCTATTTTATCCGCAATTTGTCAATTGTCAATTGTAATTTGTTACGCAATAAGGCATATTTTTTGTTGATTTAAAAAAGATTTTCGTTTATACTATTAAATTATTGAATTCTGATAAGGAGGCTTTATATGAGCGAGGCAATAAGGTGGTATACATTTGACGAAATAACCACCGAGGAGTTGTTGGCGAAAGTTGACGAATACAAAGCGCAGGGACGCGCTTTGTTTAAATAGTATAGGAGGCGGTCAAAATGACAAAACCTAAAAACACATTTAACGGTAAACCCATAAGAACTGTGTACAGCGCGGAAAGTAAGGAATGGTTGTTTGCGGCGATTGATGTGCTGTCGGTTTTGACTGAACAGCCATCATATAATCAAGCGCGAAAGAACTGGAGTACATTGAAAACGCGGCACAGTCAGTTGACTTCAAATTGCAGTCAACTGAAATTGCTTGCCGCCGACGGGAAAAATTACATGACGGATGTGCTGAATAAAGCGGGGGTTTTGGCTCTTGCGAGTCAGTTGAAATTCGCGGGCACGGAGTCGCTTGTCGAATGGTTGGCTGGGTTTGACAAAGCGGACAAGAACTATGTCTTAAAGCATAAGGATATCGACGTCGTTGAAATCGAACTGAACGACGCGGGCGAAATCGCCGCCACGGGCAAGGTTTTGAACGAGGCGCATTTTCCCATAGGCTCGGTGAAAGACGGTAAAATTAATTTTGCGGAACTGCGTGATTGGTGGAGTAGCCGTGCCATACCGGCAAGCCGCGACAGGATAAAAGATGTTCTGCATGAACAGGGGCTATCCTTGCCGCAACAATTACTGGATAAAAGTTTGGGGCTAAGTTTATCAGACCAATACTGGATTTGCCCGCAAACCGAGAGCATAGAATGGGCAAAAATAAACTTCTTTTACAACGAGTTCTCCGAGGATGTTGGCAACCTGCTGTTCGGGAAATACGAGGGGAAAGATATAAACGCAATCAGCCTTTTTTCGCCCGACAACACTTCCGACGGCGCGCTTAAAAAGAAGTGGAAAATTATTGACGGCAAGCGGTGCCTTATCAAAGGCGGGAGCGGGTCGTTTGCACAGGAGGTTGCCAACGAGGTTTTAGCCTCCAAAATCTGCGAGAGGCTAAAAATCCCGTTTGCGTCGTATTGGATGATTGAATTAGACGGCGAAAGATACAGCGTATGCGAGGATTTTATTAGCGGCGACACCGAACTCGTGGCGGCATGGAGGGTAAACAAACTTTTCAAAAAAGATAGCAGTACCTCCGAATATGACGCGTTTATCGCAAAAGCGGAGGAATTTGGCATAAAAGATGCGCGGCAAAGAATCGACATGATGCTCGTGCTTGATTTTATTACCGTCAACACCGACCGCCATTGGAACAACTTCGGGCTTGTTCGGAATGCTTGCACTTTGGAGTGGCTGTCGGTTGCGCCGATATTCGATAGCGGTAACTCGATGTGGTGCAGGGAATTGTCGGAGGAAATCAATCCGACGGATATCGGGGTCAAAAGCAAGCCTTTCAGAGGCACGCACGCAAAGCAGATAAAGTTAGTGAAGGACTTTTCATGGCTTGACTTCGACGTGCTGGACGGTATAGAGAGTGAGTACGCAGAAATTTTGGCAAGCCATGTGAACGACCCGTCAAAATTTGTAGACCGCAGTAAAAGGCTTTGCATCGCGCTACGAAAGCGGATTGAAATATTAAAAGACATTGTAAATCAAATAAATCAACAGACATAAGGGACGCGGATGCTGACGGAAACCGAAGTTGTGAATATAAGCGAAATATGCGGCGTTAAATTTAGCGACGCCACGCTTTTGTCGCAGATATTTACTCATTCGTCGTACGGAAAACAACACGGCGTTCCGCATAACGAGACATTAGCGACGCTTGGTGATGCCGCGTTGAAGTTTGCCTTTTCACTAACCTTGCATGAAAAGTACCCGAGTATTTCCAAAGGCGATTTGACAGAATGCAAGAAGTTATTAGAGGGTGATAACGTTTTTGCAGACCTTGAAATCATCAAGCATCTTTTTCCGTATTTGAAAAAGATAGCCGACAAAACAAAAGACGAAAAAGGCTTGACGGAAATGAGAGCCGGTCTTTACGAAGCCATAGGTTACGGCATTTTTATGAACGGCGGAATAGCGGCGGTAAAAGACTTTGTATTGCGGTTTCAAAAAGAGAATTTCGTAAACGGCGAGGCAAAGTATAAAGAACTGACTAAACCGAAAGAGGCGATTATCACGGCAAAGATACTTGAGTCAAACGTTAATATGCTTTCCGCCGAGGATGAAAAGATAGCGTTGTTTATGTCGTTGTTTCGTGGACGGAGCGATGTATACGCCCGCCGTTGGGAAAGCAAAGCGGGTAAGAGCGGCTATAGCCCCGTATGCGCAAACGAATGGGGAAGCGGGTGCGGGAAGCCGAAAGTTAAGTGTGCGGATTGCAAAAGCAGAGAATATCCGCCGCTTGACAAAGCCGTAATAAAAAGCCATTTGCAAGGCAAGAATACGGTCGGCGTTTATCCCATGACGGAAAGCGAGGATTGCTATTTTCTTGCCGTTGATTTTGACGGGGCGGACTACAAAAAGGATATTGCTGTTTTTCGAGAGGCGTGCGAGTTGCTTGAATTAACGCCAAGCATCGAGCGTTCGCGGTCGGGGGAAGGCGGTCATGTTTGGTTCTTTTTTGAGGATAAAATATCAGCGCGGCTTGCAAGAAAATTCGGCGTAAAATTACTTACATACGCTATGAGTTTGCGCCACGAGATAGACTTCAAGTCATACGATAGATTGTTTCCCAACCAAGACACAATGCCAAAGGGCGGCTTTGGAAACCTCATCGCTTTGCCGCTTCAAGCCGTACCGCGTAAAAGTGGCAACAGCGTTTTCACGGACGAAAACTTTGTGCCGTATGACGACCAATGGGCATATCTTTCGTCCGTGAAAAAGTTGGATTTCGACGTGGTCAACCGCACAATCGACGCTATCCCCGACGACGAAGCAGGCATTGAGGATGCGGAAAAGCCGTGGGAAGTCCGCAAAGAGGTGAAATTATCCGACGCTGATTATCCCGAGGGCACGAATATCGTTTTAGCGGATATGATTTACATAGAAAAATTGGGCATGAGCGAAAGGCTTTTACACAAGTTAAAGCGACTCGCCGCATTCAAAAACCCCGAGTTTTTCAAGGCGCAGGCTATGCGGTTGAATACCTACGGCAAGCCGAGGATTATATCCTGTGCGGATGAGAGCAAGGAATATATTCATTTGCCGCGAGGGCTTTTGGATGAGGTTAAACGGTTGCTTGCGCCGTGCAAAGTTATTATAGACGACAAGCGCAATAACGGAAAAGCGATTGACGTTGAGTTCGTCGGAACGTTGCGTGAAAACCAAAACCAAGCGGTACAGGAATTGCTTAAATATGATAACGGCGTATTGTCCGCAACGACCGCTTTCGGCAAAACGGTGGCGGGTATTAACATAATAGCGCAAAGAAAAACGAATACTTTAATCCTCGTTCACCGCGCACAATTAGCCTCGCAATGGAAAGAGCGGCTTGAACAGTTTTTGAAAATAAATACCGCAACGGAGGAAGTGTCTGACGGCGCGCTAAAACGCAAACGCGCCAAACGGGTATCCGTTATAGGGCAATACGGTGCCCAAAAGAATAAATTAAGCGGAATGATAGACATCGCTTTGTTGCAGTCGGTGGCCGGTAAGGGGACGGGAAGCGAGGTCAAGGACTTCGTCAAAAACTACGGTATGGTCGTTGTTGATGAGTGCCACCACGTTTCCGCGTTCAGTTTCGAGCAGGTAATGAAAGCGGTCAACGCAAAATACGTATACGGCTTGACGGCGACTCCTAAGCGGCAGGACGGGCACGACCCGATTATAACGATGCAATGCGGCGCAATCCGTTATGCGGCGGATAACAAAAGTGAAATAAGGAACCGCACCTTCGAGCATTATGTCATTCCACGATTTACCCGCTTTTCCTGCGAGGACGATACGGCGATTACAAAGATATATTCCGAACTGTCGCAAAATTCATTCCGCAATGAAATGATAGTAAAGGATGCAGCCGCGGCGTTTAAGAATGGCAGAACGTCTATAATTTTGTGCAACAGGAAAGACCATGTTAAAACGCTTGCGGAAAGTTTGGAGCCGCATTGCAAAAACATAATCATTCTTGTCGGCGGCGGAAAAGCCAAAGAAAAGCGAGAGGAATTGGAGCGGCTGAAAGCATTGCCGCAGGACGAGCCGTTTATTATTGTCGCCACGGGTAAATACGTCGGCGAGGGCTTCGACGAGCCGCGCCTCGATACGCTATTTCTTGCTGACCCGATATCTTGGCGAGGGACGCTTGAACAATATGTCGGCAGACTGCACCGCAATTATGAGGGCAAAAAAGAAGTTATCGTTTACGATTACGCCGACATTAGGTCAAAGGTTTTGGAAAAGATGTACCAAAGCCGCGTCAAAGGCTACGCCGCGCTCGGATATTTGACAAAGGCGGCAACCGAGAGCGAGGGCAATATCATTTTTGACGAGTACGGCTTTGCGGACGCTTTTTATAACGATATTGCGGGAGCGGCAAAACGTATTGTCGTTTCAAGTCCGTATTTGCGGGAAAAGAGTGTTAAGGCGTTCATCCGCAATATTGAGATTTTGCAGGATATAGGCGTAACGGTTTTCACAAGAGAGCCCGACGAAAAAAATGTGGTAAAAGCAAATAGGGTTATAAAACTGCTTAAAGATGCAGGTGCAAAAGCAACCATTTTACCAAAATTATATCAAAAGTTTGCAGTAATTGATAATTCTGTCGTTTGGTACGGCGGCATAAACCCGCTCGGTGTCGGCTATTCGGATGAAAGCATAATGCGAATACCAAGCCGCGAGATTGCGGCGGAATTGATGGCGACGGTGGAGCAGTAGATGGAGGCGATAATGGGATTGCATAGAAACACTTTGTTTATCAGTTTACGCGATACTTCCTGCGGCAAGCCTAAGCCCACGCCAATCGAAACAATGACGGGCAACTTCAATTGCTTGTCGCGCGCCGTGGTTATCTTACGGAACAGCCCTTGGTTAAGTCCCGTTTTTGTCTGAAAAATCGAACTGTTCCATTTTTTGCTTTCCATGAGCCGCTTTACGGCCCGCGACGCGGTTTCGGAAAAATAGCCCTTTAACCCGTCTATTTCTTTCTGCAATGTGCCAACCTGTTTATGAAGTAGATCAGGAAGCCTTTCAGCGCGTAAACGGCGAGCAGTACCCCGCACCAGACCAAGACGAAGGCCAGCATTTTATGCGGGACGTAAACGTTGATGATTTCCTTTGTCACGGCGGGGTAAAAGAGATTGCGGAGCGCGGCTCAAAAAGCGCAGACGGTGTCGAGCGCGAACAGCCGCCCGTGCGGCCGATAATAGCGGAAAATTTTTTAAACACGGCCGTCCTCTGCCGCGAGGAGCCTTCGCGCCAATTCATCTATTATATTATTGCCCCAAAACAACCCCTTGTCGGTGAACCGTATCCCGCCGCCTGCCGCCGCGATGTACCCGCCCGCGCGCAGTTCGTCCAATGGCTTGGCCAGCAGCGCGGCCAAATCCGCCCCGAAGCGCGGCGAATACGCGCCCAAATCCACGCCCGCCCTTTGCAGTTCGTGGATAAATTCGTCTATAACGCGGTATTCGTCCGTAACGACCCTGCCGTGCGCGCTGACCGCGATCGCGCCGCTCACGGGGGGCGCGCCCGCCGCGTTGCGGTAGATGTAGTTTTCAAGATTGCCGCCCGCGCCTTGCCCCAGCGCGATGCAACTGCCGCCGCCGTGCCGGATTCGGATATAGTCGTACCTGTCCAAATCGGCGCGGATCATTTTCGTCAATTCGAAGACCCCATAGCCCACGCCGCGCAGTTCGTCCAAAATCATTTGGAAAAGGCGGTATTCGCGCGCGGTGTCGTTCATTTCGTTCCTGTCCGCGTCCGTCAGTTTGCCGTAAAGCGGCGTTTTCTCGTGCAGCATGAGCGAATAGAAACTGACGCCCGACAGGTTCAGCGATTTGACCGTGTCTAAATCCCTTTTCAGCATGTCGGGCGTTTGCCCCGGGTAGTTGTAGATCAGGTCGATGCCCGTATTGGAAAAGCCGCCGTTTACCGCCGCCCGCAGCCGTTCCGCAGCCTTTTCCCCGCTCCCGCGCCGGTTGAACGTTTTCCGCGCGTTGTCGTCGAACGTCTGTACGCCGACCGAAAGCCGGTTCACGCCGCCGTCCCGCAAAACGCCTAACATTTCGTCCGTCAGTTCGGAAACCGAGGTCTCCACGCTAATTTCCGCGTTTTCACGAATGTCGAACGTGTTTTTTATCTCCCGCAAGACCAAGCCCATTTGAACGGGGGACAGGGCGGTCGGGGTGCCGCCGCCGAAGTTCACCGCGTCGATCGGGGCGCGCATGTACGGGTAGCCGCCGATTTGCCGCATCCCGCGGATCAAGTAGGCGTGGTACTCGCGCCGCCGCAATTCGTCGGGGCGGTGGAACGGGCAAAAACTGCATATCTTGTTGCAGAACGGGACGTGGACGTACAGGGCGCGGCGCGATTTGGCGGGGCCGCCGAGCAGCCCCGCCAAATACGCCGCCTTGTCCGTTTCCGCATTGAACCGCGCCTTTAATGCCTTTGACGCGTCGTGGTGTGATTTATACCTTTCTTTATACCGCATAGAAGTAGGAAGGGCGAAGGACGAAGTAGGAAGTATCGGATGCTTACGCAAAAAGAAACCTTTATTATGCTTTATGTTTCTTGCCCGCCGATAAACCCGTATGACGGAATATCGACCGAAATTTGACCATTGTAAATTGTCAATTCCCTATGTTTCTTACCCGCCGACAAGCCCATATGACGAAAATTCGACCTTAACTTTTCAATTTTCATTTTTCAATTCTAAAACCGACACTTCCTCCTTCCTATATCTAACCCGTTCCGTGATTAGGATACCCGCGAAAAGAAATACCGCCCGCTATTCCGTTTGGAAGTCCGTGTCGGGATAGAGGATCTCCGCCATGATCAGGTACGCGTCCGCGAATTTGCGGTTGGGCTTGTTGTGGAACAGCGATCTTTGCAAATAACTTATCCTGTTCGCCTTTACCGCGTTTAATGCGCTCCACACCGCCCCGTTGTCGCTGTCGGGGCCGTATTGCTCGGCGACCTGCGCTTCCGCGTCAACGGATTCGGCGTGGCATTGCACCATGATGAAGTCGGGTTGGCTCAAATAAACGGATTCCAAATTGATCGGTAGGCGGATCGCTTGGTCGTTGTTGAACCATGCGTCCGCGATGTTCGTCGCCCGAAGTTGTTTCGCCATGTCGCCGACCACCGTACCCGACAGGTTCGCCTGCAAATCGTTGCCGGCCGCCGTGAACATGAGGAACACGGACGGATTGTTTTCCAGCGGCACGCGCATAAGAATGTCGGTCACCTTGTTCAGCGTGTCCTTCGCCACGCTGTCCCACAGTTCGGGCTTCCCGGTTAGGTTGCAAAAGACCTTGAACCATTTAAAGTAGTCCTCGAAACCGTCGTAGGACATCGCGAGGACGGGAATGCCCGCCGATTGCGCGGGTGACTTGATCGTGCTGTATCCGCTCATAGCCGTAGAGCAGATAATCAAGTCGGGTTGATCGGCGACAATCGTTTCGGGGCTCCACCTCGAGCCCGCCGACGAGGTGGCGACGACTTTTACGCCGTCGTCCTTGGAAACGTCGCGGCCGATCTGCTCTATATACAGGTCGGACGAACTCGCGCCGCCGATCAAGCCGGAAACCGTTCCGCCCGCCTCGTACCACAGCGTGGTGAAACTCGCGTACAGGTTGTAAACTTTTTGCGGGTTTTTGGGGATCGTCACGCTGTCCGCGCCGCTTTCGTCCTTAACCGTGACCGTCGTTTCGTTGACGGTAACCTCGCCGTCCGCTTTGGCGAGGAATTTTTCAGCCAACCCCTCCCGCGTATAAGCGTTTTGGTTTGTGGGAGGGGGCGTGTCGTCGTCGCGTACGCACGCGGCGAACGCGAACAGGGAAACCGCTGTCAGCAGGGCGCATACGAATACGCCCGCCTTTTTCGTCGATTGTTTGAGAGTGACTTTCATTGTAATATAACTCCTTTTTATTTAGGTTCGGTTTTCATTTTTTCGGTTTTATTTTGTTTATTGCTTTTTGTTTTTTGGGTATCCTAATCACGGAATAGGTTAGATAAAAGAGAAAAGGTAAAAGTTGATGTAAGGAATTTCTCGGCTACTCTCGAAACGACGGTTTTGCGCGCGCAATGTTCACACGACCGACGGCATTCAATTTCACGCCGACGCCGTTCCGGATTCACTGTTCCCTACTTCCCGCCCGACACGCGCTCCTTACGGCGGATGGACCTTTTTCAGCGGTATAAAATAAGGGCAGCGGTTGACCGTGTCGGTGAAAACGTTCGCTTGTATGTTAAAGACGTCTTCGAGGACGGCGGGGGTCAGAATCTCGCGCGGGCTGCCCCGCGCGCAAATGCGGCGGTTTTTGACCGCGCACAGGCAGTCCGAATACCGCGCCGCCATATTTAGGTCGTGCAAAACCATGATAACGGTGATGCCCAGCGTTTCGTTCAAGGCCTTGACCGTGTCCAGCACCTCGATTTGAAAGCCCACGTCCAAATACGTCGTCGGCTCGTCGAGGATCAAAATTTCCGGTTCCTGGCAGATCGACATCGCGATCCACGCGCGCTGGCGCTCGCCGCCCGACAGCGTGGACAGGTGTTGGAACCGCAATTCATCCAAGCCCGTCAGTTGAACCGCCCTGTCGACCGCATCGCCGTCCTCTTTCGTCAGGCCGCGCCCGAATTTCATATGGGGGTACCGCCCGTAGGACACGAGCGTGCGCACGTCGATGTCGGGCGGCGAAAAATGCACCTGCGGCAGGTAGGCGATTTTCCGCGCCAGATGCTTCGCCTTGTAGGATTTCAAAGGCTTGCCCAAAAGAACGACTTTGCCCCCCGACGGGGTCACGGCTTTGGAGACGGTCTTTAACAGGCTGGACTTTCCGCAGCCGTTCTTGCCGATGATCGTCGTAATTTTGCCCTTCTCGAAGCCCGCGCTCAAAGCCTCGATGACCTTTTTTTTGTCGTATTGAATGGAAATATCCTCAAAGCCGAAATACATTTAAACCTCCCTTTTTTGCCGCGTCCGCAGCAGGTACAAAAAGAACGGCGCGCCGATAAACGACAGGATAATGCTGACCGGCACCTCGCCCGGCGGGATCAGCACGCGCCCGACCGTGTCGCACAGCAGAACGAACGAAAAGCCCAGCAGGGTGGACGCGGGGAACAAGAACCGGTAATCCGACCCGACAAGCAGCCGCGCGATATGCGGCACCACCAGCCCCACGAAACTGATCATGCCCGCCACCGCGATCGACGCGCCCGCCAACAGGGAAGAGGCCGCGATCAAGACCAGCCGGAACCGCTCCGTCCGCAGCCCCAAGGTGTTCGCCGTCTCGTCGCCGAGCATGAGGATATTCATTTTCGCGGGCAGGAACGCGCAAATCACGATTCCCGCCGCCGCGTAGGGCAGGATTAAAAGCAGGCTGCTCCAGCCCACGCCGTTCAGCCCGCCCACCATAAAGCCCGCCGCGTTCCCGATCGAGGATGCGAACAGCGTCTTGATAATATCGTTGAAAGCGGCGAACAGCGCGGACACGGCCAGCCCCGAAAGGATCATCTTGACGGGGCTTACGCCCTTTTGGTAGGCCAAAAGATAGATCAGCATCGTCGTGACGAACGCGCCGACGATCGAGCCGATCGGCAGCAGGTACGCCAAATGGGGGGAAACCACCAGCGTGACATAGGCGACGAAGCCCGCGCCGCCCGTGACGCCGACCGTCGAGGGGGAAGCGAGGTTGTTGCGCATGACGCCCTGCAAAATGCACCCCGAAAGCGACAGGCATACCCCGACCAGCCCGGCCGTCAGCGCGCGGGGCAGCCGCAGGTTCCAGACGATCAACCGCGCCCTGCCGTTGTCGGTAAAGATCGCTTGCAACGTTTCGCCGAAGCCGAACTTCACCGCGCCGATCGCCACGCCCAGCACGACCGAAAAGAAACAGGTCGCCGCTAAAACGACAAGGAAAACCGTTTTTTTGATATAGGGGCTTTTCGCCGCTTTTTCCGATTTCATGCCGTTCAGCCTTTTACGCGGGCGAGCGCGCGCTTTACCGCGTCCGCAGCGGCGGCGAGTTCCCCGTCGTCGGGGTGCCCCTGCGATTCCAAATGCCGCGCGAATCCCTTTTCGTCCAAATGCAGGGGCGCGCCCTCTGCGATCGCGCGTTTCCGCTCCGATCGGGCGAGGTCGATACTGCCGCGGCACAAGTAATGCCCCAAGAGGGCGTTGCCCTTTTTCGCCAAACTTTCCACGCGTTCCCTGACCTTTTCGGCGTGTTTGCCGTCCGCGGGCGTGCCCAGCGAGCCGAGCAGGATTAGGTTCTTGTTTTTTAGGCGGCCGATCAATTCGACGGTCGCCGCGTCGGCCGAGCCGAGGTCGCACCAATAGGTCAAAATCAGCGTCGGATAAGCGTTCAGAATGTCGTCGCTTATACAGCGCAAACTCCCCTCGCCGGGATTTAAAACGTAGTAGGCGTTGTACGGCCCGATATGGGGGCAAGCCGATGCGGCGGCGTTCGCAAGTTTCACGGCGTTCCCCGTGACGGTGGAAAAGACGATCGGAATTTTATCCGTTTTTAACGTCGCCGCCGTTATGTCGTTCATTGTAAAAACCCTCCGTTTTTAAATAGCGCCGTTTTTCGTGTCTGCGCTGTTCGTATGAAAACCGGAACCTATGATTAGCATACGCTAATTACACTTCAAAAAAGTATCGGCCGTTTTCGGCGCGACCGACACTATAAATGTTAGCGTATGCTAATATTATAGTGTATCTTTTCCCCTTTGTCAACTGTTTTGAAACGATAACGGCGGCTTGACCGCGTAGTATAGGCCGTTCAATTCTTATTCAATGATAATCGGGCTTAAAATTCGCCAATCCGGCATAAACAATCTCATAGGCGTCCCTTTGAAGCAAATCAACTCAAAATACCGTAATATATTAGAGTGGCGCGAGACACAGAAAAAAGGCTGCCCCGCCATATACAGACGAAACAGTCTAATTCCTTGCCTTGACCTACCCCGGTCTTTTTACGACAAAGCCTGCCACACCCTTTACGAAAATGTATCGGGTGTTCAAACTCTGACGACACTGGTGGAGATAAATCAACCAAATCCGAACCACGCTGTCCACCCATATTTTCCAACACAGTATATCGCAAACCGCTTGTTCCGTCAAATGTTTCCGTACCTTTGTCAATGCCTTCCAATTCGGAGAGGGACACGGATTTCGTACCGTCTTTGTAGTTAAAGGCTAAAACAAGTTTATCGTCATAGAGGGAAACCGCGCTCACGAAGCCGTCTATCAAACGCTTCCGGCTGTCGAGGTCGGTTAGGTCTATGCCCCTAAATTTCGTTATCCAAAAGAGGATATGCTCCCGCGTCAGTTCCGGCTTCTGCAATTCCTCGCTCAATATCGCCGTTTGAATCTCGGTTTTCGATTCCTCCAATTCCGTCAAACGTTGCTTCGTCGATGACGTCAAAACACCTTGTTGTATTGCGTCCAGCATATTTTGTATGCCGTCCTCTATATCCTTTAATCGGGCTTTCAACTGCGGGAGCAGCGTGTTCTCTTGGCCGACAAGATTGAGGATAGCGTCGGCAATCTTGCCGATCGCCACGTCGTCCATGATGACCTTCATCGCTTGCTGTAAAACGATATTCTCGATCCAAAGTTTCTTGACGGGCTTCTTGCCGCAGGTTTTCCTCTTTTTCGTGTTCACGCATTTGTAGTAATGGTGTACCGTTCCCGACCTGCCTGTTCCACTCTCGCCGACCATGAACGCCCCGCATTTGCCGCAGCGGAGTTTCGTGGTCAAGAAATAATCGTCCTCGGCTTTGTGGCGGGCGGGAGTCTTGGCGTTCTTCGCCATGATTTCCTGTACGCGGTCAAACAACTCTTTCGACACGATGGCGGGAAATGCGTTCGGCTTGGTTATATTGCGGAAACTGTATTCCCCGATATACCGCCGATTCTTCAACGTATGGTGTATGGCGTCGATCCTCAATGCGTTGCCCCGCGAGGAGCGTATGCCGCGCCGCGTCAAGTCCTTTGCAATGGCGGCCATCTTTTCCCCACCGAAGTAGCGGTTAAAGACCTCGTGGACAATTGCCGCGCCCGTTTCGTCGATCTCGAAGTTCCTCTCTTCATTAACGACATAGCCCATCGGCAGCGCGTCGCCGTTGATCCTGCCCTTTAAAGCGTTCTCGGTCAAGCCCCGCCCTATCTTTTCAGCCAATTCCGCGCTGTAATATTCCGCGAACCCTTCCAGCATCGCTTCCAATATAATGCCCTCCGAACCCTCGGAGATGTTCTCCATTGCCGATATGATCTTGACCCCGTTCTTTTTGAGGATCATCTTGTAATGCGCGGAATCGTACCTGTTTCGGGCAAACCTGTCCAACTTCCAAACAATCACGGCGTTGAACAGTTTCTTGTAATTTTGTCAAACCCTTTTGCGCATTTACCACGATCCTTTTCAAAACATCTCACGCAAGTTCCGCAATAGAGTTGTAGCGAAATTAAAAGACGCGCAAGGCCGCCGCAAGTTAATTCGCTACAAGTTTAATAACCGTCTTGACGCGTCCTCTATGCTTGAAACGCCGGCTTTTTTCATGGCGGCCGCTTTCAACAAGCAAATCAAAAACACCGTAAAATCCCGATTAAGGCCCGTTAAACCCAATTTTGCCAAAGCCCTAAAAAAGAGGTTCTCATTCAACATATATTCAAAATCAATGTAACAGGTTCTCGGATAAATCCGACCGCTTTTCATTCCGATACATGGCATTACTTATCTTTAAATCCCCAAAAGCACCTTATGCAATATCGAAAGTCCTTACAAGAAACAATGCGTGTTTAGCGCTTGCGCTACAATCATCGCAAGCATAATACCCAATAGACTTGTTGCGAAATTAAGACGCGAGACGATAGGCGAGGGATTTTTGCGTGTAATACGGGTAAAAATCGCAGTTTGTAGCAACGCTACTAACAAGATTTTTACATGCATTACAT